>DXYG01000118.1 GCA_019415925.1 Clostridiales bacterium | reverse complement strand
CGCCCCCTACGGCAATACAGGAAACGTTTGTGTTTCAATCGTAGGGGACGGGTTCTTACACGTCCCGAAACGTTACCTATATATCAATTTATAATTCGGGCAACCGTTTTTACCTAATTATCCGACTTTTCCACTCGAATTGCCTGCGGCGGCTTCGCCGCAAATTATGGTTTACCAAATCAATAAATAAATGAAACAAGGATTTATATGATTGAATTTTTTAAAAAACACAAATACAAAATTATAGCTGTGGTATGTGCTCTGGCAGTGCTTACAGGAGCGTTTTTAGCAGGTGGAAGCCTTGGCGAAAACGTTCCTGAGATTGTAAAATCTTCAACCTACGATACTGCGATTGTAACCAAAAGTACAACAGTTTCGCAGAGCAAAAATGAAAGCACTTCACCGACTGAAAATTCAACTAAAGCATCCGAGAAGAATAAGTCGGAACAGTCAACAACTGCTCCGACAAGTACTACACAGGCTAAAAGTGAACAGTCAGTTGTATCAAATCAAACAAGCAAATCATCAAGTTCTTCTTCGAGCGCATCATCAAAAACAAGCTCACAGAATTCACAGTCAACGTTAGGCGCAAAGCAGGATAAGTACAAAACCGACCCTGTTCCCGAGGGTAAGCCACAGCCTGTTGAGCCGCAGGAGCAGGAAATTACCGATAACACGCTTAAATGCACAATTTCAATTTCCTGCGCAACGGTGCTTGACAATATGGATAAGCTTAACAAGTCAAAAAGGGAGATTATCCCCGATGACGGCTGGGTTTTAGAGCCTGTTACCGTCACATTTAACGAGGGTGAGTCGGTGTTTGACGTGTTAAAGCAGGTATGCAAGGACAACAAAATTCAGCTTGAATTTGTCCTGACTCCGGTTTACAATTCATACTACATTGAGGGAATCAATAACCTCTACGAATTTGACTGCGGAAGTATTTCAGGCTGGACGTATGAAGTAAACGATTGGTTTCCGAATTACGGCTGTTCAAGATATGAGGTCAAAAACGGCGACGTTATTGAGTGGCACTTTACCTGCAACAACGGTGCAGATGTAGGCTCAAATTACGCAGTAGGTGAGTAAATATGACTGACGCATTTTCAAAACTGCACCCGACTGTAAATTTCACATTTTTTGCGTTCGTGCTTTTGCTGTCAATGTTTGTTATGAACCCCATATGCCTTGCGCTGTCGCTTGTCTGCGCTTTTGTAAATGCGGTGTATCTAAACGGCATAAAAACGGTAAAGCTATGCCTTAAATTCATTCTGCCGATGGTGCTGTTGATAATTCTTATAAACCCTGTTTTCAATCATCAGGGCGTTACGATTCTCACGTATTTTCCTTGGGATAATCCGCTTACGTTGGAGTCAATCGTTTACGGTATAGCGTCAGCAGCTCTGCTGTCCTCGTTGGTACTGTGGTTTTCGGTGTTCAACAGAGTGATAACATCCGATAAGCTCGTCTATCTTTTCGGCAGGATAATACCGTCACTAAGCCTTGTGCTGTCAATGTCACTGCGATTTGTACCGAAGTTTTCTGCTCAGTTTAAAAACGTAAGGAATGCTCAAAGATGCATAGGCAGGGATATTTCCGACGGCTCGGCTGTAAACCGCATAAAAAACGGAATCCGAATTATCTCGATTATGCTTTCGTGGTCAATGGAAAATGCGATTGAAACTGCCGATTCAATGAAAAGCAGAGGCTTCGGACTGAAGGGCAGAACGGCTTATTCAATCTATAAATTTGACAGACGTGATTTGATTGTGCTTATTATAGTTGCCGTTATCGGCATTTCGGTCAGCGTATCTGCAATATCGGGTGTGATTGACTTTAGCTATTATCCGTTAATAAAGGGCAACTTAACTGATGCGTTGTCACTTACAACATTTTTCTTATACGGAATATTAGTGCTGATTCCGACATTTTTAAATACAGGGGAGGAGATTAAATGGAAGCGTTTAAGGTCAGCAATCTGACGTTTCGCTACCCCGAAACGGGTGAGGACATTTTAAAAAACGTCAGCTTTTCCGTTAAAAGCGGAGAATTTATTACTCTCTGCGGGCCGTCGGGTTGCGGAAAAAGTACGCTTTTGAGGCATTTAAAACCTACCCTTGCTCCGTTTGGTGTAAAAAGCGGCGAAATCCTCTTTGAAAATGAGGATATTTCAGCGCTTTCACAACGTGATTCGAGTCAGAAAATAGGCTTTGTAATGCAGTCACCCGATAATCAGATTGTCACGGACAAGGTTTGGCACGAGCTTGCCTTCGGACTTGAAAGCCTTGGGTATGACAACGCAACAATACGCAGGCGTGTAGCCGAAACGGCTGGCTTTTTCGGGATAGAAGGCATATTCGACAGGAGTGTGTCTGAGCTTTCGGGAGGACAAAAGCAGATTTTAAATCTTGCGTCAATTATGGCTATGCAACCGTCTGTACTCATTTTAGATGAACCGACAAGTCAGCTTGACCCGATTGCATCTTCCGAATTTCTCGCCTGTGTTTCAAAAATCAACCGTGAGCTGGGGACTACCGTACTCATCACCGAACACAGGCTTGACGAGATTTTTCCGCTCAGCGACAGGGTGCTTGTGCTTGAAAACGGCGAAATCGTGTCGGACGATACGCCCCAAAATACAGGCAGAAACCTGAAAAAGATAAACAGCAAAACCTTTCTTTCTCTGCCGTCGCCTATGCAAATCTGGGACAGGGTTGACCTTGGAAATTCAGACTGTCCCGTAACGGTTGCGCAGGGCAGAGAGTGGCTTGAAAAATACTCGCAAAATCACACTTTTTATCCGCTGTATGACGAGGAGATTCCCGAACATAAGAACAATATTGCCGTTGAGCTTAAAGACGTTTGGTTCAGATATGAAAAAACCTCTCCCGATGTGCTGAAAGGTTTGTCGTTCAAGGTGTTTGAGGGCGAGTTCGTCGCAATCCTCGGCGGCAACGGCGCAGGCAAAACGACTGCTCTTTCGCTGATAAACGGTCTTAATTCACCGTACAGGGGAGAAGTCAGGCTGTTCGGCAAAAACGTAAATGACGTTAAGCAGTCGGACTTGCTAAAGGTTGCCGCTTTGCCGCAAAATCCGCAGTCGCTCTTTGTGAAAAAGACGGTAGCCGAGGATTTGGAAGAAATATTCAGCGGAGTGAAAATCAAAACCGAGGAAAAAGAAAAGCTTATCGGCTCGGTTGTGTCGCTTTGCAGGCTTGAAAAATTGCTGAAAAGACACCCCTACGACCTTTCGGGAGGTGAACAGCAGAGGGCGGCGCTTGCAAAGGTGTTGCTTTCAAGACCGGAAATTCTGCTCCTTGACGAGCCGACAAAGGGGATAGACGCTGAATTCAAAGCGGTGCTTGCCGACATAATTAACACGCTCACGCAGTCAGGCGTAACCGTAATTACGGTCAGCCACGACGTTGAATTCTGCGCAAAATACCCTCACAGATGTATGCTGTTTTTTGGCGGCGATATTGTGTCGCAGGAAACACCGAGAAAGTTTTTTGCATCAAATTCATTTTATGCAACGAGCGCAAACAGGATTTCACGCAGTATTATAGAAAACGCAGTAACGGCTGATGATGTGATTTACTGCTGTACAGGCAAAAAAGTGCAAAGACCTCCATCAGCCTACACAAACCTTTACGAATACAATTCCGAAGAATTTACAAAACAGCAGAAAAGGGAAATGCAGAAATTACCGCTTTGGAAAAAGCTCCTTGGTGTGTTTTCGGCAATTGCCTTTGTTTTTGCTCTTATAATTAATCTTGATTATCTGCCGAATTTCAATTCAAAAGCCCTGCCGACGTGGGCGAATTTTCTGATAGTTGCAATACCCGTAGTTTTGCTTATGGTGTCGTTCGGCTCAAAGTCAAAACGTCCGCTTGACGAAGTCAGAGTTGACAGGCGAAAACAGAAAATTCCAAAGCGAACAATTGCGGCGGCAGTGATGATATTGCTTGCAGTTCCGCTGACGATTTTTGTCGGTGTAACCTACCTTGAAGATAAAAAGTATCTGTTCATTTCACTCCTTGTAATGCTTGAGTGTATGCTTCCGTTTTTTCTTGTCTTTGAGGGCAGAAAGCCGCAGGCAAGAGAGCTTGTGATTATTGCGGTGTTGTGTGCAATTGCGGTTGTCGGAAGAACGGCGTTTTACTTTTTGCCGCAGTTCAAGCCGGTTATTGCAATCGTGATAATCTCGGGAATAGCGTTCGGCGGAGAAAGCGGATTTTTAGTAGGCTCGCTCACAATGCTTTTGTCAAACATAATGTTTGGACAGGGACCTTGGACTCCTTGGCAGATGTTTGCATTGGGAATAATCGGATTTGTGGCAGGAATTTTGTTCAGAAAGGGACTTTTAAGCCGCAGCAGAATACCGCTATGCGTGTTCGGGTTTGTGGCAACCGTTGTAATTTACGGCGTGATAATGAACATTTCCACTGCCGTAATGGCTCACGCACCTATGAATTTCAAAACGATTACAACCTACCTTGCACTCGGATTTCCGTTTGACATAGTTCACGGACTTTCAACGGTTGCATTCCTGTTCTTCGGTGCAGAGCCTATGCTTGAAAAGCTCGACAGGGTGAAAACAAAGTACGGCTTGCTTTCATAGCTATAAAAATTCAGAATATAATCAGAATTGCAGAGGACATTTTGTTGTTTTCTGCAATTTTATTTTAATATACTTATTTGGGATAATTTAGAA
>DXYG01000117.1 GCA_019415925.1 Clostridiales bacterium | reverse complement strand
GGGCTTGGAGATGTGTATAAGAGACAGGTTTTTAGGTAATTTTGTTTTGGAGTTTTGAAATTAATGTGATGTGGAGAGGAACATCTGCTTCCAATGCTTATTTCGTTTAAATCTGATATATTCCTTCTATAACCCAATATACCCCAAGAACAGTCGGCACTTTTTAGTGTCGGCTGTTTTTGTTTGCTAAAAATCATTTATCTGTAAATTTAATAATAAAAATAATAATTGTGGCTTTACAAAAATTGCTGAAAATAGTAAAATATAAATGATTTATTTTATTATTATGCTTAAAAGGACTTTACACAAGGTTTAAAATTTTTGTGTAATGGTGGATTTAATGAAAAAACTTACCGCATATATACTCTCTGTTTTAATAATACTTACCTCTTTTCTGTCGGCTGACGCTTTAAGCGTTGACAATTTTTCCGAACAGCTTACCAATGACGGAGTCTGGAAATATACAGTTTCCGATGATAACAATGCTGAAATTATCGGCTATCTCGGCAAAGAAAAAAATATCTCAATTCCCGAAAAAATAGGTAACTTTACTGTCAATTCAATCGGAAGTGCGGCTTTCTATAATTCTGATATGGAAAAAATTAAATTTTCTTCGTCAATTGATTCAATCGGTTGGTGGGCTTTTTACGGCTGTAAAAAATTATACTCTGTTGAATTTAATGACGGACTTAATAATATAAAATACGGCGCTTTTATGAATTGCCACAGCCTGAAAGAAGTATCTTTGCCGTACACTGTATATTCAATCGGTGAAGATGCGTTCGGTGTAAGCTGTTCAACCTCTAAGAATATAGAAGACCACTATTCCAAAAAGGTTGTCAGCAAGCAGTCGTATTCTTATAATAAGAATTTCATAATCAGCGGTTATGAGGGGACTTTTTCGCAAAAATATGCTTCATCACATAATCTTGTCTTTGTCAGCAATTCAGCAGTAAATTTTTGTGACGCTGATTTAAACGGTACTGTTGATAACAACGACATTATTCTGTTAAAGAAATTTATAGACGGCAAAGCAAAGCTAAGTGACAGTCAGAAACGAAACTGTGACGTAGACGGCGACGCTGATGTCACAACTGCCGATATTGAGCTTATTGAAAGATATATAATGAATGAAATTTCATTAAGCAAGCTCCCTGTTGCAGAGAATATCGAAGAAAAAACCGACTTTCTATACGGTAAAACTATGTACTGTGACGGCGACAGCGTTGCAAAGGGAACAGGCACTAATATTTTAGGAAGCAATTTTTACTCATACTGCAACTATATTACCGATACTTATAATATAACAAGCGTGAACAAATCGGTTGCAGGAACTACGATTGCAAAGCAGAAGAATAAAACTTCTCCCGACAACAAGAGTATTCTTGAGCGTGTAAGAGAGATGAAGGGCAGATATGATATTGTTTTGCTTGAGGGCGGCTTTAACGACCTTTTTCAGAAAATCGAAATAGGAGAAGTCACCGATATAAACGATAAATCCGGAAATTATAATGAATATACGACTGCCGGAGCACTTGAGAGTATATGCTATTTTCTGAATCAGAACTATGCTGATTCCGTAAAGCTTTTTGTTCTTTGCCACACAAGAAATGCAAATCCTACTCAATATAAGTACTGGAACATTATCACCGAGGTGCTCGATAAATGGAATATTGATTATGTTGACATAAGCAGTGAAACTGATTTTTGCGACATAAACGATGAAATTTCAACACAATATTTTATGTATAATAAAGATAAGAAAAAGGGTGACGGAATTCATCCGCTTGAATACGCCGCAAAGAAAATTTACGGCCCTCTTATCGCTGAAAAACTAAATAAAATTTTCTGCGAGGATGTAAACATAAGCTTTGCTGATAAAAATATCGAGCTTGGTTTAGGTGAAGGCTTTTATCAGAGTCCTGTAATCAGCGAAGAGTATGACGGTTATTTTTCAAGATGGAGCAGTGATAATACAAATGTTGCAACAGTAAACAGTAACGGAGAAATTGTCGCACGAGGTATGGGAAAAACCACGATTCGTTATTGTACAAATGACGGAAAAACTGCGTATTATTCCGTTACGGTAAAATTTATGGCTATGGATTTAGTGCTTGATTCAACAAAGCTTAATCTTAATTGTGGCGAAAGTCATACTGTCAGTACAAGCTTTTTAAACGGAACTACTGCTTATCATATAAGCTTTACTTCGTCTGACAGTTCTATTGCCGAAGTTTCACCCGACAGCGGAGTTATAACGGCTGTCAGCAGTGGAAAGGCTGTAATAACCGGCAAAACTCCGAGCGGTGTAGTTGCACAATGCACCGTTACCGTTCAATAATATAGTAAAGCTATTCATAGGGGAGAAGATTAACAAATGAAATACGATTTAATCATTGTCGGTGCAGGCCCTGCGGGAATTTTTACCGCACTGGAGCTGATAAAAAATAAACCCGACTCAAAAATTGTGATAATTGAAAAAGGTCAGTCAATTGAAAAAAGACATTGTCCCAAAATCAAAACGCAGAAATGCGTTCACTGCAAGCCGTATTGTCATATAACAACAGGCTTTTCAGGGGCAGGAGCGTTTTCCGACGGAAAGCTTTCACTGTCAAGCGAGGTCGGCGGAGATTTACCGCAGCTTATCGGTGACGATTTGGCGCAGGATACAATAAATTACACAGATAAAATCTATCTTGAATTCGGTGCAGATGAGCATATCGAGGGTGTGTCAAACCCCGAAGCGGTCAAGGAAATCCGCAAGCGTGCAATTCAGGCGGGACTCAAGCTTGTAGATTGCCCGATAAGACACCTCGGTACAGAAAAGGCACAACAGCTTTATCTTTCAATTGAAAAGCACCTTATCAAAAACGGAGTAGAAATCCTTTTCGGATGTGAATGCACTGATTTGATAATTGAAAACAACAGCTGTGTAGGAGTATATGCAAATACCGTAAAAGGAGAATCTTTTGAACTGCGTGCAAATGACATTGTAGTGGCAACAGGCAGGAGAGGTGCAGACTGGCTTGAAAAAATCTGTACCGAGCACGGGGTAGAGCACATTCCGGGTACGGTCGACATAGGTGTAAGAGTTGAAGTCAGAAACGAAATCATTGAAAAGGTAAATGAAGTACTCTATGAATCAAAGCTAATCGGTTATCCGAATCCTTACAAAAATAAGGTTCGCACCTTTTGTCAGAATCCGGGCGGCTTTGTAAGTCAGGAAAATTACGACAACGACCTTGCGGTAGTAAACGGACATTCCTATAAGGAGTTTAAAAGCAGTAACACAAACCTTGCTATTCTTGTTTCGCACAATTTCAACGTTCCGTTTAATCAGCCGATTGCTTATGCCCAGAAGGTAGGCGAGCTTACAAATATGCTCGGTGCAGGTCATATTCTTGTTCAGCGTTTCGGAGATATTCTCGACGGCAAGCGCACTTGGCAAAATGAGCTTTCTCGTTCAAACCTCCGTCCAACGCTGCCCGACGCCGTTGCAGGAGATATAACTGCCGCAATGCCTTACAGAGCAATGGTGAACATCATTAATTTTATACACGCAGTTGACCACGTAGTTCCAGGTTTTGCTTCTACGGAAACCCTGCTTTATTCACCCGAGCTTAAATTCTATTCAAACCGTGTAAAAATGGACAAGGATTTCAATACAAGTCTTAACGGCTTGCATTGTCTTGGCGATTCAAGCGGCTGGACAAGAGGACTTATGATGGCGTCTGTAATGGGCGTGCTTATGGGCAGAAAGCTTGCGGAAAGAGGAAACAAATGATGAAAAAATTATTCTCTGTAACTACAATGCTTGCTGTTGCAATCTTGTGTGTTTCCTGTAAATCTGATAATTCTTCATCATCAGAGAATATCGCAGATAATGCACAACAGCAGAATACAACCGCACAGCCTACAACGATTTCCGAAGAGGAAAAGGCTGAAAAAAGAATTGATAAGCTGATTTCCGAAATGACGGTTGAAGAAAAGGTAGGGCAGATGTTCTTCGTCAGATACCCCGAAATTGATGCAGAACAGCAAGTGACGGAGTATAACCTCGGAGGATATATTTTATTCGGCAAAGATTTTGACGGAAAAACACGTGAAGAAATAACGGATAATATTAAAAGTTGTCAGGATAGTGCCGGAATTCCGCTTTTAATCGGCGTTGATGAAGAGGGCGGAACGGTTGTAAGAGTAAGCAGTAACGAAAATCTGCGTGAAACTCCTTTTTTGTCACCTCGTGATACTTTTGCAAACGGCGGCTGGAGTGCAATTGAAGAAGATGCTGCTGAAAAAGCTGATTTATTGCTTTCTCTCGGAATTAACGTAAATTTAGCTCCCGTATGTGATGTAACGTCTGATAACAGTGCATTTATGTATGACCGTTCTTTCAGCGGCGATGCTGATGAAGTAAGTGATTTCGTTAAAAAGGTTGTTGAAATCAGCAGTGAGAAAAAGCTCGGTACAGTATTAAAGCATTTTCCCGGTTACGGAAATAACGAGGACACCCATACGGGAATTGCCTATGATAACCGTGATATTTCAGCTTTTACGGAAACTGACTTTAAATCCTTTAAAGAAGGCATCAACAGCGGAGCAGATTGTATTCTTTTTTCTCACAATATAGTAAGCAGTATGGATGATGAATATCCTGCGTCCTTGTCGGAAGAAGTACACAATCTTCTGCGAAATCAATTAGGTTTTGACGGTGTAATAATGACCGATGATTTGTCAATGGGCGCAATCACTGACTATACAGGTACTGAAAATGCGGCAGTCCTTGCAATAAAAAGCGGCAACGATTTACTCTGTTGCAGTGATGTAGAAGAGCAGTATCCGGCAGTGCTTCTGTCAGTACAAAACGGTGAAATCCCTGTTGAGCAGATTGATAATTCTGTTAAAAGAATTTTAAAGTGGAAACAAAAGCTCGGTCTTATCGAATCAAACAGATAAATCTGTAATATTGTTTTAATATTCGGAAAAATATAAATACAAATATTTATTC
>DXYG01000116.1 GCA_019415925.1 Clostridiales bacterium | reverse complement strand
GAGATGTGTATAAGAGACAGAGATAAAACCGTGATTTTTTCAAAAAATTTTCACAAAATAAATGATTTTCAATTTTTGAGGTATATATGGCAGATTTTCAAAGCGAGCTTAAAGGTTTAAGCGAAGAAGAAGTAAGACAGCGAGTTAATGAAGGAAAGGTAAATATTTCTTCAAATTTAAAAACAAAGTCGGTTAAGCGTATTTTTTATGACAACATCTGTACGTTGTTTAATGCAATTAATGTTGTTCTTTTCATTGCGCTTTTGGTTGTCGGTTCCTATAAAAATATGCTTTTTATGGGAATTGTACTTGCAAATATCACAATCGGAATTGTTCAGGAAATCCGTTCCAAAATTAGTGTAGATAAGCTGACAATATTATCCGAGAAAAAGGTAAACGTTCTTCGAAACGGAAAAATTATTGAAATAAGCAAGGAAGAAATTGTTCTTGACGATATCCTTGTACTATCCAGAGGCAGTCAGATTCCTGCCGATTGCATAGTATGTAAAGGTGAATGTAAGATAAATGAGAGCCTGCTCACCGGTGAATCTGATTTAATTTTGAAGAAAGAAAATGATGAACTTCTCTCCGGCAGCTTTATTGCATCGGGAAAATGCTTTGCAAAGGTTAATAAGGTTGGTGCCGATTGCTACGCCGCAAAAATCAATAACGAAGCAAAGTATATCAAGAAAGTAAATTCTCAGATTCTAAAATCCTTTAATTTTATAATAAAGCTCTGTACTTTTGTAATTTTTCCTATCGGTGTTTTTTTCTTCTTCCGTCAGTTCGGAATACAGGGAGGAGATATTCAGGGTACGGTTGTCAGCACAGTTGCGGCAATTGACGGAATGATTCCGAAAGGAATGATATTGCTAACAAGCACAGTCCTTGCCGTTTCTGTTATCAGAATGTCCTCAAAAAAGGTACTTGTTCAGGAAATGTACAGCATTGAATCGCTTGCAAGGGTTGATGTGCTTTGCCTTGACAAAACAGGTACTCTGACAACCGATAAAATGAACGTTACCGATATTATTAATTTTGATGCTGATGAAAACGAAGTAAAAACCGCACTTTCATCAATTGTTTCAGCGTCTGATGAAATCAATGCAACGCTATACGCAATCAAGGATTGCGTGGGAGAAACAAAACCTCTTAATTGCAGTAAATTTGTTCCGTTTTCTTCTGAAACAAAGTGGTCGGGAGGAACATTCTATAACGGGAAATCCTATGTTATCGGTGCGGCTGAATTTGTTTTTCGTGACAGGGAAAAGTACAAGAAAGTTTTTGATGAAATAGAAAAAATAAGTCAGACCGTTCGCATCCTCGTGCTTGCATCCTCGGATTGTGCATTAACAGAGTCAGAAATTCCGCAAAATCTCACGCCTATGGCTATTGTTCTGATTAAGGATACCTTGCGTGACAACGTAAACGAAACAGTTAATTACTTCAAGGAACAGGGAGTAACGCTAAAGGTCATTTCAGGCGACAGCGTAAAGACTGTAAAAAATATCGCTATTGATACAGGTATTGAGGGCGCAGAAAACGCCGTTGATATGACAACAATTACAACAGATGAAGAGCTGTACGAGGCGGCTGAAAAGTACAATGTATTCGGCAGAGTAACGCCAATTCAAAAAAAGAAGCTTGTAATTGCTCTCAAAAATCACGGACATTCCGTAGCAATGACAGGCGACGGTGTAAACGATGTCCTTGCACTTAAAGAAGCCGATTGCTCAGTTGCAATGGCGTCTGGCAGTGACGCCGCAAGAAACGTATCACAGCTTGTACTTGTAAACAACGATTTTGCCTCAATGCCCGATGTTGTGGCTGAGGGACGAAGAACAATCAACAACCTTGAGCGCAGTTCTTCGCTTTATATGGTAAAAACTATCTATTCGGTAATTCTTTCAATTTTCTTTATATTTTTCCATATGCAGTATCCGTTTGAACCGATTCAGCTTACGTTAATCGGAGCGTTTACGGTCGGCATACCGTCATTTGTGCTTGCATTACAGCCGAACAAAAACATAATTAAAGGTAATTTTACATTTAATATAATAGCAAGGGCGTTACCAGCCGTAATCTGCGTAGTTACCAATATAATATCTGCGGCAATAGTGTGTAAATTCATAGCTTTGCCGACACCTGAATTTTCAACAATCTGCGTGTATACAACAGCGCTTTCGTGTATGTTACTTGTAATCAGGCTTTCACTGCCTGTTAATGCATTACGTGCAGTTATGCTTGCCGTCTGTACCGCAGGTATTGTATTAGGCAGTATATTTTTCGGTCAGTTCTTCTCGTTAGCTCCTTTGAGCATTGACGGACTTGTACTGCTTGCTATTTTGGTTGCGGCTACAATAGTTTTTTTCAATATTCTCTATAATATTGCGCAGAATTTAATTCAAAAATATAAAAACAGAGGTTAATTTAAATGATATATAATAATATTTTAGACGCAGTCGGACACACTCCTATAGTAAGACTCAATAATATGACTGACGGTGACAGCGCAGAAATTCTTGTAAAATTTGAAGGACTTAATGTCGGCGGCTCAATCAAAACAAGAACAGCGTATAATATGATATTGCAGGCTGAAAAAGAGGGCAGAATACATAAAGATACAATAATTGTCGAGCCTACAAGCGGAAATCAGGGAATAGGTCTTGCACTCGTCGGAGCAGTAAGAGGATATAAAACTATTATAATTATGCCCGATTCCGTCAGTGAGGAGCGCAGAAAGCTTGTTCGTCACTACGGAGCAGAGGTAATACTGATTCACGACAGCGGAAACATCGGAAAATGTATTGACGAGTGTCTGCAAACTGCAATTAAAATGTCGGAAGAAAATCCGAATGTTTTTGTTCCGCAGCAGTTTGAAAATGAAAACAATCCCCTTGCACACCGACACCACACTGCTCTTGAAATTATGGAGCAGGTCGGAGGTCCTATAGACGGATTCTGCTCGGGAGTAGGTACAGGCGGCACTATTACGGGAATAGGAGAAGTATTGAAAGCACAGTACCCGAACATCACAATCTGGGCGGTTGAGCCTGAAAATGCCGCTATTCTGTCGGGTGGAACAATCGGCACACACCTGCAAATGGGAATAGGTGACGGAGTAATTCCACAGGTACTAAATACACAAATTTACGAGGATATATGTATAATTACCGATGATGAGGCTATACAAACCTCAAAGGATTTAGCGAGGAAAGAGGGGCTTATGTGCGGTATTTCAAGCGGAACAAATGTTGCCGCTGCAATAAAGCTTGCTAAAAATCTTGGTAAGGGCAAGACAGTTGTAACCGTACTTCCCGATACTGCGGAAAGATACTTTTCAACTCCTCTTTTCGAAAATGAATAATTCTATAATAGAAAAATATGGTGATATAATTTGAACATAGTATTGCCGAAGAATGTTAAGAAAATAATTGATAATTTAAATAAGAATAATTTTGAAGCGTTTATTGTCGGCGGTTGCGTTCGTGACTCAATAATCGGTCTTACTCCGCACGACTGGGACATCTGCACCAACGCAAAACCCGAAGAAATAAAGAAATGCTTTGAGAGCTTTAATACTTTTGATTCGGGCATAAAGCACGGTACAATTTCTATTGTCCTTGACGGTGAAGTGTTTGAGGTCACAACCTATCGAATTGACGGCACGTATTCCGATAATCGCCGTCCCGACAGCGTTACATTTACGTCTGATATAACAAAGGACCTTGCAAGACGTGATTTTACGATAAATGCAATGGCATATAATGAACAAAGCGGCTTGATTGACCCATACGGAGGCAAAAATGATTTGCGTGATAAGATAATCAGGTGTGTCGGAAATCCCGATTTTCGTTTTAAAGAGGACGCTTTGCGCATAATTCGTGCATTGCGTTTTGCATCTGTTTTTGATTTTGTAATTCATGATGAAACTTCAGAATCAATCCACAAAAACGCTGATTTGCTTAAAAATATTGCTGTAGAAAGAATTTCTGTCGAGTTAAATAAGCTTTTGTGCGGTAACGGAGCAGAAGATATTTTAAATAAATATCGTGACGTTATTGCTGTTTTCATTCCCGAAATCAAGCCGATGTTTGACTACAATCAGTACACAAAGCACCACAATCGTGATTTGTGGCGTCATACAACTTATTCGGTAAAGTCTATTGATAACAATCCGTCGCTCAGGATGTCAATGCTTTTACACGATATTGGCAAACCAAAAGCCTGCAAACGTGACGATAATGGAACTTGTCACTTCAAAGGTCATCCGAAATACAGTGCAGAAATTGCTGAAACAATACTACACAGGCTTAAATATCCAACAGATTTTATAGAAACCTGCATAACGCTTATAAAATATCACGATGTCCGATTTAACGGCTCAAAACGCCAGCTAAGGCACGTTATGAGTGCAATAGGTGATAAAAATGTTGAGCTTTTATTAAAAGTCCAGCGTGCCGATATTATGGCACAGTCAGATTATAAGCACAAAGAAAAGCTTGAAAAGCTCGACCTTGCCTGTCAAGCTTACAAAGAAATTTTAGCCGATAAGGATTGCTTTACCTTAAAACAGCTTGAAATAAACGGAAACGATATTAAAAAGCTCGGCGTAAGTGAGGGTGTAAAAATCGGTAAGATTCTAAAAATGCTTTTAAGCCTTGTAATTGAGGACAAGCTTGAAAATAAAAAATCCGCCCTCATAAAAAAAGCGGAAGAATTGCGAGATGAAATATGATAGATTTTAAAGTAACTGACACTCTTTCAGAAGATGAAAAAATGATTCGTGAAACGGTGTTTATAGAAGAACAGAAATTTAAAATAGAATTTGACGATTTAGATGATATTGCAACTCATATTGTGATGTATCTTGATAATCAGCCTGTCGGCTGTTGCCGTCTGTATAAGCAGGAAAATGAATATCATATCGGTAGAATTGCTGTGCTAAAACAGTACAGGGGAAAGGGATACGGCGAAAAAATACTGCTTGAAGCTGAAAAAGATGCACAAGAAATGGGAGCAGACTGTATTAAACTTTCAGCACAAGTAAGAGCGTCAGGTTTTTACGAAAAGCTCGGCTATAAAAAACACGGCGAAATCTACTTTGATGAATACTGCGAGCATATCGCAATGAAGAAATATATATAAATAAATTTTAATATCTATTTTTATTTTAAGGACTTATAAA
>DXYG01000115.1 GCA_019415925.1 Clostridiales bacterium | reverse complement strand
AGATGTGTATAAGAGACAGGACATTACTCAGAATTAAAAATGTTTCAGAAAAAGAATATCTAAATATAAAATTCATAAAAGCGATATTTGCTACTTGTAATAACGCAGGATATTCCTCTATGACACACAACAAGCTTGATAATGCAGAGCGTTATTTTAAAATTTGTATTGATAGCTGTAGATATTTATATCAAAACAATCTTTTAAAGAATTATTCAGATTATCTAAAAGCTCTTTATAATATGATTGACTTATACGAAAGGAAAAACAAAATCGCAACAGCTATTGAATTTGCAAAAGAAAGAATAACCGTATATGAAACATTAGTACAAGAAGAATACTATGACTATGTCAGAGGCTATGCGGAAACTTGCCGAAAGACCTGCGATTTATATAATAAAATAAAAGATTATGCAAATGCGGAAGCTTATCTAAAACAAAGCATTGAGATATTTGAAAAACTTGCTGACACGGATAGGGAATCACTCAGAGAGCTTTTAGTTATTGAATATTACAATTCTGCTCTTAGCTATTTAGATATAAGTATAGAGCAAGCTGTAAAGTATTTCAATAAATCAGCAGATATTTGTACCGAACTGATAGAAAGCAAATTGGACGACACAGGAGAATATGCCGCTCTGCTTGCCTTAAACAAATACTATATCGGAAAGTTTACAAATAACCTGTTTCTTAAAGACGAAGCATACCGTTTGGCTAAAAAGCATAGCAATCTTGAGTTTTCACAAGTAGTAATAGATTCATACGAACAGAAGGTTTGACTATATGAAAATTATTAAAATTTTTATCGGGTCATCCATCTTTGAATTTGAAAAAGAAAGATTAGATATTTACAATTTTTTGTGCTCGTTAGCAAATGTATTGAATCTTTCAATAGAGCCTTTTATTTGTGAACTTCATGACACCAATGTCAATGGACGCAAACAAAACGAATACAACGAAAACATAAAAGACAGCAGTCTTTCATTTTTCATTTTCGGCAAAAAAGCAGGTATGTACACATTAGAGGAATTGAAGTTTGCCCAAAAATCTTTTGAAGATAACGGAAACCCAGAAGTAACCGTATTTTTAGAAAACTTTTACTGCGATGAGCCTATTGACAGTTCAATAACAAATTTGAACGATTTTCTCAAAGAACAGAAAATATCAACGGTTAATTTCGAAAATATTAATACTGTTAAATATCATATTCTGAATAGAATTCTAAGACAAACTAATTTTAAAGCTGAGATAATTGACAATAAAATTATAGTCAACAACAGCATTATAAGAAGAATAAAAGTTAGCGAAATCGAAAATATATAACTTTAGATTTGAGGTGAAGAAATGTACATTCCAAATCCAATAGATACTGAAGATATTGAAATTGATGAAAACTTAATTGAATTAACCGAAACCCTTGCTCAGAACACCCACGAAGTATGGGCAGAAAGCAGATTGCGTGAAGGCTGGACATATGGAGAAAAACGAGATGACAAACTAAAAACGAGTCCTTGTCTTGTCCCCTATCAGAATTTACCTGAAAATGAAAAAGAATATGACAGGAATACTGCTATGGAAACAATCAAGCTTATTTTAAAGCTTGGATATACCATTGAAAAAAGAAACAGCAATTAGCTTAAAGTTCTCAAAACACCGTGATAAAGAGGAAATTTAAATGAATATAAATGAGTATGAATACAGTGATGAAAAAAAATCATTATTTCAAAAACTGACCGACATTTGTAAAAAATTGAAAAGCAACACAGTGTTTCTTGTAATTTGGTTTATATTACCTCTATTACTTGGTACTATTGGATATTGTTTTATGATTGGCGATAAAAGTGCAGAAATTTATACCCCTATTGATGCGTTATACTGCAGCTTTTCATTATATTTTATAAATATATTGGTACAGCCATATTCATCATCACTTGTCGGAAATATATTAATTCACATCTGTAGATTCTATTCACCCCTTGTAACTCTGACAGGTGTTGCGCTTTTATTTTTTAATTTCCTTTCTATCTTAAAAAATAAAATAAGAGAACATAGTAAATACTCTGTTGTAATATACAGCGACGAGGACAACATAGCTGCAATTGATTTTTGGAAAAGGCTTAAATACGGAATCCTTTCTGCAAACAATAAAATTAACAAACCTATAAAGTATCGTTCAGCAAAAAATCACATAATTATGTTTGATAATGATATTGATAATCTTACATTTTATGCACAACACAAAAGTGAAATGAAAGGTAACATACGCATTCAGCTTGATTCTCTTAATTTTATAAATCTTGGCACATTTACCGATTCAAAAAGCGAAAACGTAAACAATGATAATAATGTAGCATTTTTCAGCAAATATGAAATAATAGCAAGAGAATTTTGGCTTAACTTAAATAACTTAGCCTATATTGCACCGGCTGAAAATAAAAATATAAACATTGCAATACCAACATTTAATACACTTGGTAAAAAAATCTTTGAAACAGGTTTACTTTGCAATATTTATTCAAAAGAGCAACAGATTGAGTATCATATTTTTGATGACAACAGCTTAAATAAGAGCAGATACAGTAATTTTAACACAATGAACAATGACGAAATTTATTTTCACAGCATCTCTGATTTAGGCAACAATAAAGAATTACTAAACAATATGGACTTAATCATTCTCACAGGAGAAAACGAGCTTAAATTATTAGATTATCTTATTCTTTTCACTTCACCAAAAACTAAAATATTCATTTATATGCCAAACAATACTGATATTTCACTGTTTTATAATAAAACTCAAGGTGAAAATGTAAGAATTTTATCATTTGGCCACCCATCTGATATATATAATGTAGCAAATACACTTAATTTTGACTCCTATAAAATTGCAAAAAGACTTAATTATATTTATGAAAAAAAGTTAAAATACACAAACGAATTAATTAACAATTTAAAAAATCAATATGATAACAAACTGCAAAACGAAGTTGATGAATATTGGTCAAAACTGAATAATTATCATAAATCTTCGAGTATATCTCAAGGTGAATACATTAAGTCAGTTAACAAGCTATTGGAACTATTAAAAGAAAACAACAAAAAAATTGATCTTGAACAACTGGCTGAATTTGAGCATATACGTTGGTGTAGATTTCATTTTTTAGATAACTGGTCATATGCAGAAGAAAAGAATACCGCCTTAAAAAGGCACAACTGCCTTATACCTTTTAATCAGTTAGATGATGATATAAAAGGTTATGACAGAATCCTCTTTGATTACATAAAAAACCTGCACCCTGATTTAGGAAAACAAATAATATGAGAATGAAATAAAATTTGAAATTACGTTTTTTACAAATTAGCTGCAAAAAAAGGTAAATTCGAATAAGCACTATAAACAGAAACATAATGTAATTAAAGAAATTATCGGCGGTAGCTCAATGGGCGGCTTGATTTCCTATTATATAGGAATGAAATATACCGATGTATTCGGTCAGGTGCTTTCTTTTTCTCCGGCATTCTGGATATATAGTGAAGAAACTGTTGCTTCAGTAGTTGACTCATATGATTACAGCAATGCTGACAATCTTCCGAAAGTTTTCCTTTATACCGGCGGAGCAAACCAAATGGAGAAAGATACAATTCCTTATGTAGATTTGGTTTACAATAAAATGTCAGAAAACGGTTATCCTGAAAATAAGCTTAATACACTTACAGATACCACAAAAGATCATAACAAGGCTGCATGGTCGGAATATTTTCCTCAGGCATACAAGTGGTTAGTAGGATTTTCGGCATAAAAACACAGCAAAAAAGCAGGCAGTGGCCTGCACTTATCCGAGCAGATAGCATCATATAACTTTCCACTTCTATGCCCGTTTGCTTTCGAACAATTTCCTATAGAGAAAAAATCGGGAGAAGATGAAGCAAATTCATCTTCTCCCGCAATATTTCTTAGGAGTTATTCGTCAAGTGTATCGCCAAGCAGTGCCATTGGAAGGCTTTCGATATCCATGTAGCTACTGTTGCTTGCTATAAAGAGGTTGTAACCGTGCTCCTCGTTTATATAATCCATAGCGGTGTAGATACCGATTGCGCCCGAATGACCCACGCCGCCGTCAAAACAACCGCTCAGGCCGTAGCCGTATTGCGCTGCGAAATCGGGGGAATAGTCGGCGGTCATCTCACGATAGCTGTCGAGGGAAATCACCTTGCCGCCGCTAAGTCCCGTCATCCATGCGTCCATATCGGGAGCGTTTGACGCAATATCGCCTGCGCCCTTTGTCAATCCATACACGACACCGTCCGTCATTGAAGGGTCATAAATCAGGCTGTCAGCCCACGTGGGCGAATCCTTAATTTCATCCACAAAACCAGAGTGCGTCATACCAAGCGGCTCAAAAATATTCTTGCGGATAAAGTCGCTGTAGCTCTTTCCCGACACCTGCTCCACAATATTGCCGAGAAGAAAGTAGTTTGAATTGGAATACTCATAGCTGCTGTCGGGTTCAAACATAAGTTGCTGACTGAAAATCCAGTCCTTAATAGCAGCGGTATTCTCCGCCTCGTTATTGTCGGGAGAAATACCGTTTACACTGCCGTCATTCACCATATCCGGAATTCCCGAACGCATTGAGAGCAGATTTTTCAGCGTGATATCTTTTCCGTTTGTGTATTCGGGAAAGTATTTATCAAGCGTATCGTCAACGCTGAGCTTGTCTTGGTCACGCAGCAGCATAATTGCAGCTGCACAAAACTGCTTGGATACCGAGCCGATGTACATTGTCGTGTCTACGGTCAAATCGGCACCGTTTTTGTCTTTGCCTGTTGCCGACTGATAAACCACCGAGCCGTTTTGAGTCAGATAGACAATTCCCTCAAAGTTTTTCTTTTTCAGAGTACTGTCCATATTCTCTTTAATATCATTAACGATAGTCTTTGCTGTGGTCTCGACGGCTTCACTGCTGTCAGAATTTCCGTTGGTGCAGGCAACAGCAGACAGTGCCAGCACAATACTTAAAATGAAAGCAAGTAGTTTTTTCATAATGATAATCTCCTTAGTTGATTTTTCTGTGCTTTTATAGTATCAAAAAGTGCGAGCATTTGCAAGTAATAATACGATAGCTTGTTTCTCGATAATATTTATCCTCTTTTTATTTTATATCTTTTTGTATTGACTATACTAATACCTGTCT
>DXYG01000114.1 GCA_019415925.1 Clostridiales bacterium | reverse complement strand
GTATATAATAGTGTACAACAAGAAAAAATTATACATAAAGGAGACTTTTCTATGTCAGATTATACTCTTGGCTTTTTAATCGGATTTTCTGTTGTTATACTCATATTTCTAATTATAGCTATTGTTTTAAAATGTAAAAACAATCATGCAACAGAATATGATGAACGTCAGCTTATTGCAAGAAATGCAGCGTACAAATATTCTTTCTTTACGCTTGTTTTTTACTGCATTTTATGCGGAATGCTCGATATAGCTGATATAAAATGGGCAGAGATTGTAATACAAATGTTCCTTGGAATGTTTATGTCAGTGACGGTTTTTGTAGTAATATGCATATTTAAGGACGCATATTTCGGTATCAAAAAAGGTAAAAATAATATTTACACATTTTTATACCTTAGTGCAACTATTACCGTGGTTCAGCTATTTTCTTTCATATTTAATGTATTTATAGATAAGAATCCTATAATCACAAACGGAATGTTAAATAGTCATTTAATTCCTTTATTATGCGCTGTTACGTTTTTAATTATGATGATTGCAACAGTAATCAAAATTATTATCAGCAAGAAAGAGCGTGAAGAAGAATGAAGAATCTCAGGCTAAAAAGCGCAAGGGCGGCTCTTGATATTTCTCAGCAGCAGCTTGCCGAAATGGTAGGCGTATCACGTCAGACAATTTCTGCAATTGAAAAGGGTGACTATAACCCTACGATAAATCTGTGTATATCAATCTGCAAAGTCCTCGGAAAAACTCTTGACGAGCTTTTCTGGGAAGAATAATAAAAATTTTGGAGGAAAATATGAAACTGGAAATAATAGATATTTATAAAAGCTTTGGCAGTAAAAAAGTGTTGAAAGGCGTATCTTTTTCTGCCGAAAGCGGAGAAGCCTTTGGCTTACTCGGCAGAAACGGAGCAGGTAAAACAACGTCAATCAGAATTTTAATGGACGTGTTTGCTCAGGAAAGCGGAGAAGTACTCATTGACGGGAAACCTGTTGATTACAATAAAATTCGCATAGGCTATCTTCCCGAGGAAAGAGGACTGTATCCGAAAAAGAAAATCATAGACCAGCTTGTTTACTTTGCGGAGCTTAACGGATTGTCAAATCGTGACGCTGTTAAGGCAGTAGATTACTGGCTTGAACGCCTTAAAATGAGCGAACACAGGAACAAACGACTTGATACACTTTCAAAGGGAAATCAGCAGAAAATTCAGCTTATAACTGCACTTGCTCATAATCCGCAGATTATTATTCTTGACGAGCCGTTTTCGGGACTTGATCCTGTAAATGCAATGTTGCTGAAGGACGTAGTAAAAGAACAGATTGAAAAGGGTAAAATTGTTCTGTTTTCAAGTCATCAGATGAATTACATAGAGGAATTTTGCAGTAAAATCGGTATAATCAACAACGGTGAAATGGTTTTGCAGGGAAATCTTCACGAGATTAAGCGCAATTATGTTCGTGACCGTCTTGTTGTAAGAACCGAATATCCCGAAAAGATTATTGAAAAGCTCGGGTCACAATGTACTGCAAAAGAAAGCGGAGAGCTTATAATCAAGCTCAAATCTGCTGAAGATAAGCAAAGAATGATGAGGGAGCTTACTGAGAATTTTGATATTGACGAAATGAAAGTTTTCGAGCCTTCACTTAATGATATTTTCGTTCAGTACACAAGCAATGGGGGACAGGAGGATAAAAATGAAACAGTTTAAAACAATATTAAAGTTTGAGTTGTTAAACTATATAAGAAATAAAGTATTTGTGGGAATTACAATTTTCCTCGTTGCGGCGATTGCAGTTGTTATGTTTTTTCCGCTTATAGCAGAAAGCTTTGGTTCACAATCTTCAGAAGCAACTAATGCAAAGCCTGTTATGTTGATAGTAAATAATGCATGTGATAATCCTGAAATGCTTAAAGAATCATTTTCATCTGCTTTCGCAGACTATGATGTTCAGCTTACCAATGACGGAATCGACAGCGTAAAAAGCTTAATAACGTCCAACTCAGCAGAATGTGCGTTTATAATCAAGAGTGATTCAGAATATGAATATTATGTAAATAACAACTCTCTCTATGACGAAAATACAATAGTAGCAGATACTGTTCTTCAGAATATTTATCGTGTGAACGCTATGGTTAAAAGCGGAGTTTCATCGCAAGACGCTGGCAAAATTATGAATGTTCAGATTGAGCACACCACAACAAGTCTTGGGAAAGACCAGACAAAAAATTTCTTCTACACATACATAATGATATTTGCATTGTATATGGTAATTCTTCTTTACGGTCAGATGGTAGCTACTAATGTCGCTACAGAAAAAAGCTCCCGTGCGATGGAGCTTCTGATTACAAGTGCAAAGCCTGTCAGTATGATGTTCGGAAAAGTAATTGCTTCATGTATTGCAGGTCTTATTCAGCTTGTTGCAGTATTCGGTTCTGCTTTCCTGTTTTATAATATGAACAAGTCATATTGGGGCGATAATTTCATAATCAAATCGATATTCGATATGCCGATTGACTTGTTGCTATATATGCTGTTGTTCTTTATTCTCGGATTCTTTATTTACGCCTTTTTATACGGAGCAATCGGTTCAACTGCTTCAAAGGTAGAGGATATCAATACTTCGGTAATGCCGCTGACATTTATCTTTATTGCCGCATTTATGGTTGTAATGTTCTCAATGTCATCAGGCTCTGTAGATAATGTTCTTATGAGAATATGCTCCTATATTCCATTCACATCACCCATGGCTATGTTTACCAGAATCGCAATGAGCACTGTTCCGATATATGAAATTATAATTTCTGTTGTAATATTAATTGCTTCGGTAATCGGAATAGGCGTTATATCTGCAAAAATCTACCGTGTAGGGGTATTGCTCTACGGCACACCGCCAAAGCTCGGAGCAATTCTTAAAGCAATCAGAAAATCTTGACAAAGGACAGCCGACTATGAGTGAAAATAAAAGCAATTATTTAAACAAAAAAATAAGAACAATTTCAAATACGTCATCTTTTCCCGTTCTTGTGCATTATGTTCTGTATGTTGGATTGCTCGAGTTTGTACGTCCACAGATTTTGTCACTAATGAGAAAAAGCGGAATTATTACTACCGAAAATTTCGATTTGTTTCTCCAGTATTTTATAATATATCTAATCATTTTTCCTGTTACAATGCTCGTGTTTTATTTAACAAACGGCAGAAAAAATAAAATATACCTCAAGCAGTGCATTCACAAACCCGAAAGGTCAACAGCATGGATAACAAAGTGGTTTATAATAGCGTTTTCCGTAATAATGACTGTTTCAACAGTATCGTTAGTTCCACTAAAAATTTTAAAGCAAATTACCGGTTTAAATTTTATTGGTTCTGACGATCTGCTTTTCGGCTTGTCACCTGTTGCAACCGTGCCGAATTTTGTCGTTAATATTGTACCGTCAATTATTTTTGCACCGATTTTTGAAGAGCTTTTATTCCGAGGAATGATTTTTAAAAACAATCAGAAGCTCGGTGAGCTGTTTGCTGTTGTGACATCAGGAATTTTATTCGGAATATGGCATCAGCAGTTCTCACACGCAATATTCGCATCAACGGTCGGAATGTTTTGTTGTTATCTTTATTTTAAAACAAAATCTATATTTCCGTCTATGATACTGCACTTCATAATTAACGTCAGAGCATTGATTATTAAAAGTATCACGAGCGAAATTGATTTCAATTCAATAAAAAGCAATCCTTTTGAGGAGTTTATGGATAATCTGTTTCCTATATTGCTTTTTCTTTGTGTATGTCTTGTTTTTGGCATAATAACAATAATCGGATTAGTATTTCTTATAATGGAAATTTCACATCATAAAGAGTCGTTTCGTTTTAGTAAAGGTGAATTTGAACTATCGACTGTCAAGAAAACGCTTGTATATTTTTCTGCACCTATAACAATAATAACTTATTTGTGTTATTTATATAGTATGATTACTCGGTTATTTTAATCTAACGCAAAAATACGCCCTCTTTATCAGGGCGTATTTTTATATTAATTCACTAATTATTGCATTAGAAATGAGGTATCCTTTCGGTGTAAAATATGCACATTCATCATCAAGCACCATATAATCCATATTTGCATATTTTCTGATGATTTTTATTTTATCTTCAGGGAAATCTTCGTTATATTTTTCTTTATATTCTTTAAAATTCAAGCCGCTTTTAAGTCTTAATGAAAGCATAATAAATTCTTCCTTATCGCCGCCGTAGCAGTCAAAATACGTTTTATAATTTTTAAAATCTTCCGGATTACGGCTGTAGTAAAATCTTTTGCCGTCAAAAAAAGAATGGGCAGAAGGACCTATTCCAATGTATTCACCGCATTTCCAGTAATTAATATTATGTCTGCTTTCATAACCTGTCTTTGCAAAATTTGAAATCTCATATTGCTCAAAGCCGAGCTTTTTAAGATAATCAACGGCAAAAAGATATAGCTGAGCCTGACTGTCCTCATCGGGTAATTCAAGCTTATTCTGTGTTCTGTAAAATACTGTTCCGCTTTCAATCTTCAAAATATAAGAAGAAATATGGGTAACGCCGCAATTTGCGCAGAAGTCAATTGATTTTTTAAGACTTTCAATTGTCTGATAGGGAATACCAAGCATAAGGTCAAGGGATATATTATCTATTCCTGCTTCTATAGCTCGATTTACGGTAATTTCTGCATCATTTGCAGAGTGAATTCTTCCGAGTGTTTTAAGCTCTTTTTCAACAGCGCTTTGCATACCTACGGAAATTCTGTTAAATCCGGTCGTTTTAAGCAAATCAAAATCAAGCGTTTTACCGGAATCAGGATTAACTTCAACAGTAATTTCTGCATCATCTGCAATATTAAAAAAATCTTTTATAATACTCAGCAAATAAGAAAGCCTTTCAGCACCCAATATGCTCGGTGTTCCGCCGCCAAAATAAACGCTTGATACGGTTTTATCTGTTTTCTTGCTCCATATTTTGATATTATCGGATAAAACTTTTATATAGTTATCAAAATCGTTTTCACTTGCTCTGTCGCTGTAAAAGTCGCAGTAAGGGCATTTGCTTTTGCAAAAAGGAATATGAATGTAAAGTCCGATAGAGTTGTTCATAAAATAACCTCATAAATGTGTTTGAGCCGGAAACAAAAGTTTCCGGCTCGATTTGGAAGGTATATGAAAAAATAGGAAAAATCTGTTTTTCAACCTTTTACACGAATATATTACAACATTTTAATTTTTTTGTCAAGCTTTTGTATTAATTTATTTTAAAATAATTTAT
>DXYG01000113.1 GCA_019415925.1 Clostridiales bacterium | reverse complement strand
ATTCATTTAATTTATTCCGTAGGGGCGACCCTGTGTGGTCGCCCGAAACGTTACCTATATATCAATTTAAAATTCGGGCATCCGTTTTTTAAAAACAATCCGATTTTTCCACTAGATTTGCCTGCGGTGGCACACCGCCGATTTGCGTGTCGAGGCATTCGACCGATTTGCCTGCGGCGGCTTCGCCGCAAAATTATTGTTTAGCTAATAAAAAGGATAATATATAATTTTATATTTATTATACAGTTGACGGGCAAATTTGCAACACACAAAACTTGAAATTTGACCGTCAAATAATAGTGTTTTGTCTAAAATTTACACAGCTATATAATATTACCCGTTTTATAGTTATACTAAAAAAATATAATTTTCTATAATCAAGCATAATTTAAAAATCTGAAAGGAGCAGAGTCGATTGGAAAAATTTTATTCCGGCATTGTAAAACACAGAAAGCTTATTATCGTGCTTTTTGCCGTACTGTTTATTGTATGTATGATTTTGCAGAACATAGTCGAAGTAAACTATGATATAAATGACTATCTTCCCGAAGACTGTTAATCCACAATTTCGATTGACGTTATGGAAGAAGAGTTTGACGGAGGTATCCCGAACGCAAGAGTTATGGTTTATGACGTAACCGTTCCGCAGGCTCGGTTCTTCAGCTTGCCGTATCGCTCGACTACTCTGTTTTTCTCATTCACAGGTTTGAAGAGTGCAGAAAAATAAATGACAATCCCGAAAGCGCAATGGTTGACACACTCTGCAAATCGACAACCTCGATTCTTTCAAGCGGACTTACTACGGTAATCGGATTCTTCGCACTGATTCTTATGTGTTTCGGAATCGGTGCCGACCTCGGACTTGCACTTGCAAAAGTAGTTGCAATCAGCTACTTTCTTGACGGCAAGGAATATTCTGCCGATGAAATTGCAGGCAAAAGCGGCAAGCTGAAAATTGTAATAAAGATTAGCGACAATAAGGACAGCATTGATAATTTTTATGACGGCTTTGCACTGACAGCCTTAATACGGGTGCAAAATCACTTGACGAGGGTGTTGAAAAGCTTGTTGACGGTGCTGTAGAATTGCAAAGCGGAACGGGCAAGCTTAAAGACGGCACAAAGGAATTGAGCGACAAGACAGACGGTCTTGACTCGGAAATTTCCGATAAAATTGACGATATGATTGACAGTATGACAGGCTCAGGCGTTGAGCTGAAGTCTTTTACTTCCGGCAAAAACACAAGCGTAAATTCTGTTCAGTTCGTCATCAAGACCGATGACATAAAGGTTGAAGAACCCGAAGAGCCCAAAACAGAAAGCAAGGAGGAGCTTTCATTCTTGCAAAAGCTTTTAAAGCTGTTCGGAATTGAATAAGTCTGAAACATATTTAAACAACGCATACGGACAGTAAATTTCTGCACGTATACTTTTTGTTTTATCTGTTTATTATCTTTATTGACATGGTTGTCTACAAATGATAGACTGTATTAAAACAATGCAGTTCGGGAAATCAGATATGAAAAATAAACACTTTACAATTTTATCTATCCTTATAGCTATTTCTTTGCTTTTTGCAGGCTGTACGCAAACGGAAAGCAATAAAACCGAAACAACCACAACAGAAAGCAACACCATTGCAACAATCAAGACAACCGAGCCTGTAAAGCCTTCAAAGCAGGAAGCACTTACAATACTTGAAGCACACGGACTTGACGATAGCTATATCAGAAAGACTTATGTGTTTGACGAAGATAAATTAAACAGCAATAACAACAAAAATTATGTTCTTGACAGAATGTGCAACTATATTGATTACTTCACAACACTACAGATGACAGCATATTCGACAGTTTAGCGAAAAAAACAACTTAATAAGTCAGTTGACAAAATCAATTATTTTTTGTATAATAACACTTGCTTGTAAAAAGCAAAATACATCTGCGGGCGTGGCGGAATTGGCAGACGCGCTAGATTTAGGTTCTAGTGTCAACCGATGTGCAGGTTCAAGTCCTGTCGCCCGCACCAACCTGAAAAGTCCGATTAAATCGGGCTTTTTCTTGTTTTTGAGCAAAAAATAAAGTTGGCAGACACATAACATAAGGCGATGATTTTGTCGTTTATATTGTATAAATCATCACAGTTCAATTTAGCTATAATCGCTAAATTGAAAATTACTAATGTTCTGCGTCTGCCAATATATAATCTCTTTATGAACCGGCAAAATAAAAATACGGCATACACACTTTCTGTTACGATTGTGTGTATGCCTTTTTTATGCGATAAATACATTTTTATTTTAGATATATTTTTCTACAATAGCTGCAAGCTTTGATTTTAGATTATTGAAACTAATCACATTTACATTATCAATTAATACAATATCCATATCCTTTGCTCTGTTTTTTATTGCTACAGTAGCCGGCAATGTTGAAATAAGAACCTTTTTTGCATATTTACCGCAGTAATGTCTGACAAGTGCATTTACCTCATACAAATGATTATTCTGAACTACTGTATTTTTACAACTTACAAAAACAGGGATATACCCTGACACTAACAACAAATCAACCTCATTTGTCGTTTCTTCAGTCACACCTTTTATTTCGCCATCCCAATCAACCTCTACTCCGGTTGCAACATCTGTAAAAGCACCGCATTCCTTTGCAGCTGAATAGCAGTACATTTCAAGAACATTTCCACCTTTTTGATATAAAAAACGTGCATTTTCAGGTACATCAAGAAAAAAGCTTGTGGCATCCGCATAATTCCTGACATCAAAGATTATACCTTTATTTTCAAGCACATTAACTACCCTGTTATATGATTTACTGTTTTTCAAATCAACCTTATCTGTAAATTTCAGCAAGCCATCAGAAGTTTCAAATACATTATGAGTCATAGCGTTAAATGAATTCCAATCTTTTGAAATATTCTTAACCGCATCCCACAGTCTTTGAATTTCCTTGCAAAGATTGTTCTTCTTCAAATTATATCGTATTTTTATATTATCGTGCAAAATAACACCGGAATCATGAAGTTTTAGAATTTCCTCTACACTCAAATTAATATTTGCATTCAAAATGTTGTCACCGGTTTTTTTAGAACAGTAAAGCAATTTGCCGCTACCTATATCATACTGAATAACAGTTGCGTCAACAAAAGGATATGTTTGAACAAATATGCCAACAGAATAAATAAAAACATTCGAACCACCGGAAATATCAAAGATAAATTCATTTTCAGTATCTGTTAACTTCTCTAGTTCAGAAATAATAACCTTTGAATCTATTTTATCTACTTCAACAAAGCCGGGGGTGACACCTGTTTTCCGTAAAATAAATTCAGTAATTATAGACTTATTTTTTAAAGCATCCTTACCATCTATTGATTTAGAAAATAAGTAAATAATTTTATCATAAGAATCCGCTAATACCGGAACAATATTTTCGAGATAATCATTATCAAAAAATTCTATCAATACTTTACTCATATAGCACCACCTCGCTTATTATACAATTTATTTTCTCACACTGCAATATCATTATTAAATATAATCATTTTTGCAAAATACGTTTTAATGTGATAAAATTTTAAAATTATATTGCACAATTCATTGTATTATGTTATTATTATTTTGTATTATTTTACTTTTGTCAGCAAATTCCTTTACAGTTTTTTAACCAAGGAGATTTATAAATGGAAAAAATAAATATTTTTATCGGTACTTCTGATGAGCTGAATTTAGACTCACAACAACTACAAGCTTTTGTAAATAGTTTAAAAGATAATTTTTCTCAAAACTTCAACATTCATCTGCAAGTCTTTTCAAAAGATGATTTTGATTACATAGACGAGGAAAAAGAAAGACTGGATGAAATTAAAAAAAGCATTGCTGAAAGCAAATTAAGTGTATTTTTATTTTTTAAAACAGCTCAGGAGGAGACCGTTTCTTGGTTTGATACGGCATACAAACAAATTGCATCTCATAACGAAAATAAAATATATGTGTATTTCAAAGATATTGACGATTTAGAGTTTCCGGATAAATCCATTGAAGAATTCAAAATCCGATTAGAAAATGAAATCGGGCATTACTGCGGTTCTTATGAGAATATTGATACAATAAAACTGAGAATTCTTCTCACACTAAATTGTGATAGTGTAACATTAAGCGACGGTCATTTCACTCTGCAGGACCAGATAATTCCTAATATTGATATTACTAATGTGTCTGAATATGCAAATAATATAAAACTTTCAAATCTATGGAATGAAAAAAAACACACAAGTAAAAAATTAAGTAAAATTGAATATGATATAAAGACATATGATAAAGATAAACATAGGAAAAATAAGCTAAGTGATCAATCAGACTTTTTGAAAGATAAATTAAAAGAAATTGATAAAAAAATATCAGAAATAGAACGTAACATATTTAATTTATCATTAGATCTCTGCAAAGATAAATTACACCAAAAAATGCCTGCAGATATATTATACGCTTACAGACAATTTGAGCTGGGTGATTACGAAGAAGTGCTTTCTATTCTTTCTGTGGAAAACATCCGCAATAATCATAATAAAAATGAGGAAGCTATCAACTTAATGTCAACAGAGCTTAAGCAAGATAATGCAAAATGGTCTATTGAAAAACATCGTACAGCAATTAAGGTTTTGATAGCAAAAAACAGCGGCAATATACATTATGATGATGATGATAATGCATATTGCAAACCATGTAAAGAAAGTATAAAAAGCCGCTACGAAGAAATGCTCTCTTACAGTCAGAAATATCTGAGTCATAAAGATACTATTAAAATTATAATCGAAGCTGCAAATACTTTATTTGAAACAGGTTTTTACGACGAATCAATAGATTATTGCAATAAAGGCATTGATTTTCTGAATTCAAATGAAATACATACCAACACAAAATCATATTTAGCAGAACTTTTTAAAATTACCGGATTTAATCTCAACAGGCTTCAGCGGTATGCAGAAGCAGAAAAGTTCATCATTGACAGCATTAAGCTTTACGAAGAAGATTCTAACCAAAATAACACAGAAAATATTGCTAAACTCTATCGTAGATTAGGAGATGTAATAGGCAAACAAAACAGATTTGAAGAGGCTGACAAGAATTATAAAAAGTGTATGGAGATATACGAAAGCAATATTGAAAATTGCAACGATAATTACTTAGAAAAGCTTTCTTCTGTATATTATGATATATGCTGTTTTTACAGACACTTTAATAAAAAAGCAGAAGCAGATAAAATTTTTCAAAAATGTGAAGTTGTCTGCAAAAAGCTATGTAAAAACAACAAAACCAACAGCAATTACTACATATTATTATCCGAAGTCTATTATAATAGTGCTGCATTTTATAATAATATTAATAAAACTGAAAAGTCCAACAAATTATACCAAAA
>DXYG01000112.1 GCA_019415925.1 Clostridiales bacterium | reverse complement strand
GCAGCGTCAGATGTGTATAAGAGACAGAAAATATACAGCAGAAATTTAATTTATTTTATACTAGTTGGTCTTGGTCAGGAAAAACGGCGCATAAAAGGATTTTCAAGAGGAATGAAACAACGCTTGGGAATTGCACAAGCACTCCTAAATCGTCCAAAACTTTTAATCTGCGATGAACCGACATCAGCACTTGATCCAGCAGGGCGCAAGGAGATTTTGGATATACTTCTTGCAGCCAAAGAACAGACGACAATACTTTTTTCCACGCATATTCTTTCTGATGTAGAGCGTATCTGCACTGAGGTAGCTTTTTTGAATGACGGAAAAATTGCTATGCAAGGAACTATTGCAGAACTACGAAACAAGCAATCATCTAACGGATTTATTATTGAAATAGAGAAAAAAGAAGTTGCTGATATGCTTGCAGAGGCATTTAATGAACTTCAACATGCAGAGGAAAATGCGCTTATTTTTCAGGGAAACGAGAATCGTTTTTTTGATATGATGCAATATATTTCTGAAAACAGAATTCCTATACAAAAAATTGAACGATTAGAGCCTACGCTTGAAACTCTGTTTTTGGAGGTGACAAAATGAAATCTCTGTTAGCTCTTATGAGAAAAGAATATATGGAAGCTACACGAACGGGTAAAATTATGATTATTATATTACTATTTGTACTGTTCGGTATTATGAGTCCTGCGGTTGCGAAGCTAACACCATGGATGATGAAAATGCTATCTGACTCAATGGCAGAAAGTGGGTTGATTGTCACAAATGTTCAAGTGGATGCTTTGACTTCATGGACACAATTTTTTAAGAACATTCCGATTGCGCTGATTGCTTTTGTACTTATATTTAGCGATATATTTACTAAAGAATACAAATCTGGAACATTATTACTTGTGCTGACAAAAGGCTTGTCACGATATAAAGTTGTACTTGCAAAAACTGTGCTGTTGCTGTCAATTTGGACAGTTGGATATGAGATATGTTTTACCATTACTTATGGATACAATGAGTATTTTTGGGATAACAGTATTGCGAATAACTTATTTTTTTCAGCAACTATGTGGTGGATATTTGGCGTGTGGGTTATATGCCTTATTACTCTATTTTCATCATTGTTGAAGAATAACACAGGCGTTTCTTTGTGTATCGGAGGGACAGTACTATTGGCATATTTATTGAGTATCATACCGAAAGCAAAGTGGTATTCTCCTACTATATTGATGAATACCAACTCACTTTTGATGGATGTAGAGGAAATAGACGCATATATAAAAGCTATAGTTATCACTGTTTTCTTGTGTATAGTATGCGTTGCTGTAAGTATTCCGATTATAAACAAGAGGCAGCTTTAAGTATGTGTATGAAGTATATGGATGCTTTGTCCTGTCTGCGGCAATAAAACCTGAACAATGATACAAGAAAATACTGAGATGAAAAACTTTCCTCTCTACTGTCCGAAGTGCAAGAAAGAAACAATCATCAATGTTCAAGATATGAAAATCACGCTTGCAGTCAGTAAATAATTATGTATGCCGCCGCTATGGGTAACGCCATAACGGCGGTTTTTTAATGCCTATCTGCTATCTCTATCAATGGATTTCTTACGCTGTTTTTGCGTAGGTTTCTGCTTGTTGCGTTCCTGTATCTCACGCAGATGTTTTAACACGCTCTGCTTTTCAGGCGGTCTGTGCTGTTCTTTAGCGGTGGCTGTTGGTTTCCTGCTGACTTGATATTCCCACTGGGCAAGGTCATGGTTATACTGTTCCACAACGCTTTCCATTTCTCGGAAAGTCCGCATAAATACCTGCACATCGGGATAACCGTCCTCTTTGAGCGTATCGGGGATTTTATCCAGCCTGTCGGCAATTTCCGTTTCGGTTTCTTTGATTTTTACCTCCAACGCTTTTCGTTCTTTGCCTTTGAAAATTCCCTTTGTATTGGCAAGCTGCTGTTTCAACTGCGGCAAAACTTTATCCTGCAAGGTTTTGATTTCCCTTGCCCTATCCTGTACTTTTATCATCAGGTTTCTCATATGGCGAAACTCTGCCATATCAATGTCAAGCGTAGGCTTGGGTGGCATATCTTTCTCCCGAATAAGGTTTTGCAGAAAATCTTTTGCCTTTGCCACAATCCCACGGAACAGATTAGGCAGCCAACCTTTACTCTTGATGGATTGGCTTGCTTTTTCGTGTATCTCGGTCTGCTTGACTTCTAAAATCTTTGCTTCGGAAATACCTGATAACAACGCCATATCCGCTGTCCTGTTCCATTCCTGCCTTGCAGTGTTATCCGCTTCAATCTCGGCGGCTTTGGGATTGTTCTTGCCGATTTTCTTTGTGGGAAGATAAACGCTGTTCTTATCAAAGACCTTTAACTGCTGTTCGGGATCGGAAATATGGCGATTGATAAGGTCGGTGTAAATCTCCTTTACCTCCCGAAGAAAAGGCTCGCTTTTGAATTTATCATCTTTCACGGTAAAGAGGTGGCTTTCATAAATTTCTCCCTTTTTTATGACGGTGCAGCCTTTTCGTATCTGCCCGTCCTCCCCTGTGATTTCTTTCTTGGTGCGTACCCTTTTGCCTGTTTCATCATAGAACACGCTGCGTGTGGCTATCTTGATGTCAGGTTCAGGAAGCAGTTTTCTTTCGCTGAAGATAAGGTGGATATGATAGTTTGTCTTGCGTTTGTTGTGGTGGAGGGCTGACACGCACTCCACACCATACCGCCTGTGGAACTCCTCCGTAAAATCTTCAAGGACTTCCTGCGGCTCATATCTTATATATACTTCAGGCAGGGCGATAATTAATTCCCTTGCTTCAATACATTTGCCCTCTGTACCGCTTCGCTTAAATTCCTGCTGGCTTTCCCTTGCAAGGTTACTCCAAAATTCATTGTCGGCGGTGCGGTAGGTGGCATAGAGATTTTCCTGTCTTGCGTGGCTTGTGATATAGGATATTCTTCCCTTGACATTGGGTAGCTTCGACATCTGTATAAATGAATGTCTTGCCATATACTCCTTCCTCCCGTGACGGGCATACTCTTTTTGCAACCGAGAAATCGGTTGCCGCTGTTTCGGCGGCGTAAGCAGACGGACAGCGAAGAAAACAGTGTGCTGTTTTCTTCTGTATCATAGCGGCGGTGCATTGTCCGAAGCTGTGATACATAGCCCCCTGCAAGGGCGAAATACCCAGAGTACAAATCGAAGATTTGTGCGAGGGGTGTATTTCGCTCTCAAACGCCGAGGGCTTGGAGAATGCTTATTCTACTTTGCGGACATCGTTTTCATTGAGCAGGTTTCTTCCCTGATTGACGCTCATAAATCGCTCTAAAGTATCTCTGCGGATAATCGCTTTTCTTCCGACCTTGAGGACGGGAAGTTTGCCCCAGTCTACCAACTTACGCATTGTATTTCTTCCGATACCCGTACATTCTGCGGCTTCTTCTATGGTTAAACCCATTTTGATGTTGCTCATTTTATCAACCTCCTTTCAAAATACGCATTTTGCAACTGTGTATCTGTAATTATACTTATTTTGCTATCTCTTGTCAACTTGTTTTGCAACTTATTAAGAAATATTTTTGTCTATTATTAAAATTCTAGTTGCAAAATAGGTTTTTTTATGTTATACTATCAGCAATAGGAGGTGAAAACCTTGAAAAAAGAAATTACATTCACCGCAAAACAGGTCGGTGAACGAGTGAAAGAACGCCGAACAGAATTAAACTTAACAATGCCCGAACTTGGTAAGCGTGTCGGGGTAAACAAATCTACCATTCAGAGATATGAAGCGGACGGAGTAGACCCGAAGCGTACAATGATTATCAACGGGCTGGCAGAAGCACTCCTGACCACTCCCGAATGGCTAACAGGACTTTCCGAAGATAAGGAATATGACAGCCGCACTTTATGTGCAAGGGATATGGAGGAACATATCAAAAATTATCTTGATACTGTTTCTTCTGTGGTAAAGGGAGAACCGCACCAACAACTGCTCACCACATTCCTCGGAAAGATGATTGACCTCTATACGGTTATGACTTATCACTTTGCAGACGCTATGTCTGAGGTTGACCGTGTAGCGGAGGACGAGGGCTTAAAGCAGTCCTTACGCCGCTATGCGATTGAGTCAGGGGCGATTATGGAAAGAGTTTACCGTAAAGAAATGGAACTTCCTATCGAGGATATGAAGCAGTTTTTAGATGGGATTTTACATATCTACGATGAGGGACGCACCGCTGTAAAGATGGGCGACCTGTTCGGGATAGTGACAGCAGCCGAGGAAAGGGTTGCTGAAAAAGAAAAATTCCGTGGCACTTTGACAAGTGAAAATGCCGATTGACATTCATCGGCATAAGTGACACTATTACTTTACGCACACCATATGTCACAGTCCCGATTGCCACGGATAGAAAGGAGAAATTTATCTATGGCAAAAGGTTCTGTAAGAAAAAAAGGTAAAAAGTGGTACGCACGCTTCTATATCGAAGATGAAAGCGGCAGAAAAGTACAGAAAGAGTTTGTGGGAACAGAAAGCAAGTCTGAAACCGAAGCCCTGCTCAGAAAAGCAATCGCTGACTATGAGGAAAAGAAATTCGTTGCGAAGTCTGAAAACATCACAGTTGGTATGCTGCTCGATCTGTGGGTGGAGGAAGAACTGAAACCCGGCAATCTCAGCAATGGTACGGTAATGTCCTATCAAGGAACGGTCAACCGTATCAAACAGCACCCGATAGGAAACCGAAAGCTGAAAACCGTAACCGCCGACCATTTACAGGCGTATATAGACTTTCTCAGCTTTGGCGGTACAAATCCTGACGGTACAACCGCAAAGGCACTCAGCAAAGGGTATCTCCGATTGTTTTCGGCTGTTTTACAAGGGGCGTTCCGTTTTGCGGTATTCCCGAAAAGACTGATAACCTTTAACCCGATGCAGTATGTGGTATGGCGAGGAAAGAAAGAAGAATACGAACTGTTCTCGGACGAGGACGGAGAAACTGCCTCCACACCAACGCTCAGCTACGAACAGTATCAGAGATTAGAGGACTTCCTGAAAAAGAAAAACAATCCTGCACTTCTTCCTATACAGATAGCCTATTATACAGGCTTGCGTATTGGAGAGGTCTGTGGTCTGACTTGGCAGGACATCAACCTTGAAGAACAATATCTGACAGTACGCCGCAGTATGCGTTACAACGGGGCAAGGCACAAAACAGAAATAGGGGCAACAAAGCGTAAAAAAATCCGCACCGTGGACTTTTGCGATACGCTTGCCGCAATCCTGAAATCTGCGAAAACAGAACAGCACAAAAACCGTTTCCGATACGGGGAACTGTATAGCCTTAATTACTATTTGGAGGTCAAAGAAAAAGACCGCACCTACTATGAGGTTTACAGTCTGCCGAGGTCGGAAGAAGTCCCAGAGGGGTACAAGGAATTATCCTTTGTCTGCCTTAGACCTGACGGGGCATTTGAAGCACCGAGTACGGTGGGGATTATGTGCAGGACAGCGAGAAAAAAGGTGGAGGGATTGGAGGACTTCCACTTCCATATGCTCAGACACACCTATACAAGCAATCTGCTTTCAAACGGTGCAGCACCTAAAGATGTGCAGGAACTTCTCGGACACGCTGATGTCAGTACCACAATGAATATTTACGCTCACGCTACAAGGGCTG
>DXYG01000111.1 GCA_019415925.1 Clostridiales bacterium | reverse complement strand
TTTTGCTCGGCTACAATTCTTTTTCTGCGTTCTTCTTCATCTTCCGATTCATCATCTATTATCCGAGAAAGTGATTCAGCAAGAGAGTTGATACCGCCGAGGACAGCACGGTTATTGCTATCCATTTTAAGGTTGTCAGCAGAGTTGACTTCTTCACTTGTGACGCAATCGCTGATTCCAGTTCCTGACCTTGTTGCAAGGTATTGTTCAAAAACTCTTCTTGACTCTTCCCAGCCTGTTGGATAGATTCGGTCATCTGCGTTTGCACCGACCTGATTTCTTTCAGAGTCTGTTCCGAAACTTTCTTCAGCTTCGTCTGACAATTCTTCAAGCTTGTTTCCATATACTCCTGTTCGATTTCTAAAATCTGTTTCAGATAATCTGTCATCTGTTCTGTATTTGGAATGTTTGAAATTTGGTTGTACAGCTCCGGCTGAAATGTTATTGCCGTTCTCAACAGATTGAGTTCTTCCTCTCTGACCTGTGACGGAATTGAAATTACTTTCGTTTCTCCTGATAGTAACTCTATCGCTGTCAGTGAGTTGCTGTTCCTCTGCTTGAGATTTTCTAAAATATTGTTCTTGCCTGTATCTGAATTCATTTTCCATACTTTCTTTCAAATATTTATCGTTGTGCAGTTTAATATCCCTGCACTTCATTTTGTTCGGACATTGATAGGTAATGTATTTCCTGTCGTCTGTCCAAATCACCGAATAACCCATAATCGACATTGCGTTTATGAAATCTTCTTTGCTACCGCTTATGTTCATAGCTTTGTCTATATCATTCATTAATTTAAATTTCCAACTCTGACCTTTGACTGCCGTGCGGTATTCTCTTGTAGAGATTTTCATACCGTCTTTTCTGTAAGGCTCAAGAGTTGAAAGGTTATGCTGTCTGCAAATTTCATCACTCAAGGATCGTAATGATTTAAGTGTGTTTGGATTCTGTCGAAGCTTCTTACCGTTTTCAAAGCTGACAGAGTTGATTACAAAGTGAGAATGAATATGCTGTGCATCACAATGTGTTGCAACTAAAACTTCATATCCTGTCCACGCTTTCTCGGCAAACTCTAATGCAACCTCATGAGCTTTCTGCGGAGTAATATTTTCTTCAGGTGAGAAGGATTGAACATACTGATAGAAATTCATTCCGTCCGTCTTTTGGTACGATTTCTTTGTTGCAAGAAATTCAGAAAAAGCATTTTCGCCGTCACAATTAATTCCGCTGACAAGTCTTTGATTTGAAATTTCATCATAGACTTTTTTATTCTGACAGCAGTAATCAATTACTCCTTTCATTGCACTGATTGATTGCTTTGACTCACGAATATATGTCACGGTCGCCATCACTTTTCCTCCGACAGTTTTATGATTACATCATAGATTTTTCTTTGCATAGCAATTACTTCGCTGAAGTTATATGAGTTGAAAGCTCCGCTGTTTATCTTTCTTGTTATCTGATTCAGGTTATTGCCAATCCTTTTCAGTTCAACAAGTAACGGTTGTAAGTCAACAACTTTGATTTCGGTTTGTAGAGAAGATTCCAAAATATACTCGGTCAAGGTTAATTTTGATTTCTTAGCTTTTGAAATAATAGCTGACTTTTCAGATTGAGTTAATCTGATACTTAAGGTTTGATTTCGTTTTCGATTTTCTATTATTAGCACCTCCGTATTAAAGTGGGTCCGGGCTTCGCTCGGTTTTATGTGTTCGGCGGACAGCCGAGCGCTCTGCTTGCCCCGGACGAGTCCGGGAAATGCAACCCAAACCTCTGCTTCTGAAAACAAAATTTCAATTCTGCCGTAAATTCGCCCAAATTTCGATTTTTACTGGCAAGCGGGTACTTTCTCGCCCTCAGCAAAACAATCGCACAAATCGGCAACAACGGCGAAACAACTGCCTTGCGACGATAAAAACGATAGAAACGATAAATCAGAGAGCGGTGTTTTCATCGTACTTAACGTCACCATCGTCACCGACAAACTCATATCGGATTTTCAGTCCTCGCACATTCTTATCTCTGAACGATTCAAAATAAACTCCGTTTTCTTCTAACTCGTAACGCCACTTGTTCATCATTCTTTTCAGGATACGAGCAGAAAGATTTTTCCCTGAAAAAGCATTGTATCGTTCAAGAAATTCTGCGTTACTTCCGTTGAAGTTTTCAATCTCTTTCATCATATCAATAAGCAGATTCATTTCATCAGGCAAAAGCATATCGGGATTTTCCGAGCTGTCTGCAATCAGACTCCATACGCAATCCTCTTTATTGAAATTCAGTTCAAACTCACGATATTCAATATCTCTTCCTGTGCAAATCAATGTTGCACTGTTCTGACTGCGTTTGCTCCTGTCAAGAGTAAATATTGTATCTGCACAGCCTGCAATACCGTTTGTTCCTGACAACTTATTAAGCGGATCCTTGTCGTCTTGCTTACGCATATGGTGTACAAGCAGAATTGCTATTTGTAATTCATCGGCTATCTTCTTAATAGTTTCAATCTCCTTGTAGTCACTAGCATAGCTTATGTCTTTTGAATTCTGCCTGACCTTTTGAAAGGTATCAATAACAATCAAAACCGTATCGCTGTGCTCGTTTACAAAATTTCTTATTTGCTCTTCAAGTCCGTCAGAAAGAGAACAGCAGTCAGTGACAAAGTAAACATCGCTCGTAACCTCATCGGTGATAGTCAATAGCCTGTCCTGTATTCTGTTATCATTATCTTCTAGACATAAATACAGAGTAGTACCCTGAGTTGTTTTGAAATTCCAGATGTTTTCTCCCTTTGCAATCTTTACACACCAGTCAAGCATCAGCCAAGATTTGCCGATCTTAGGAGCACCTGCAATAATCGCAAGTCCCTGAGGCAGAATACCTTGTATGAAAAACTTTGTCCTCGGAAGATTCATATCCATCAATGTTTCACCGTCTATGGCATTGAATTTCTTTTTGATTTCTGTTTCACACATTTTATCACCCTCTTTCATTTAAAATTAAATTATTACTTACCTCCGCTTGTATTGTGGATAAATTTGTGTTAGACTTATATTTGTCATCGACAATATATTTTTATTCACTGACAATTTATCAAGAGGGATTTATGTTTCAAAAGATACTTTACTGCGTTGGCAATAAGACAACAGAAATAAACGGGGAAGAATTTTCTCTCGGCGAACTTACCACCGAGGTACTCAATCTTCCCCGTAATGATTACCTGAAAATGAAAACTATTCTTGATTCTGCAATCAAGAAATCTTATAAATATGAAACCTCGCACGATTTAATAGACTGGTTTGAAGCTAATGAAGATTACATTGTGCTTGACAATCTTATGAGTAAACACAAAATTTTTTCTCTGTTGAAGGATGATAATAATATTTTGGAAGAAGCAAGGCAATTCACTTCACAGCTTTCTGTTTTTGCAAATGATGATTGCGAGCTGTCGCACAGAGATTTGGAAATCTTATCGCAGATTGAAGAGTACAACGAATATCTTGAACATCCCGAGAACTTTGGAAATTGCGATACAGTATATCTTGACGATGAGGAAAGCGGATTAAGCTTTCCTATTGACATTCCAAAGCCTGATATTCCGTCTACACCGCCGTCAAAGACAAGAGCGTTGCTTATCTATCCCGGCAATATCAAACAAAAATGGGAATACTACAAAAACTTCTGTTCTATGTACGAGAGAATATTATCCGATATACAGTCATTTAACAATACTATCTACAACTTCATAGACTTCTATTTATCCAAACTTCAAAAACTTAATTCAAATAATTATGCATCTGCTTTGCTTAACTTTTTAAATCATCCGAATGTGCACAAGCTGATTGCTAATCCGATTAGTGGAACAGGATTATTTACCAATGCCGATTCAGTTACACTCAGATATATTCCGAGAGAAACATCAAAGGGTTCAGGTGAGTTTAAAATTTATGAATATTTTGAAGTGCAATCACTCCAGACTCTTCTGAAAACAGATTTTTACAAGGCTTTAGAGGCAGGATATATAATTCGCAGGTGTGAGTATTGCGGAAGATTTTTTCTACTTAGGAAAGCATACCACACGAAATACTGTGACAAGCCTGCCCCTGATAATCCGAAGTACACCTGCGCTCAACTTGGCTATCACTGCAAAGGAGTTAAAGAAACCGTTGCAGACAATCCGAAAGCTCAATCGCTTAACCGCTGTTACAAGCGTATTGACAAGGATTTATCCAGACGCATTATTACAGCAGAAGAAAGAGAAATTCTTTACGCTAAAGCTAAGGATTTATATCACCACGCTAAAATCACGCCGGGAATCTCCAATGAAGAATTTGAAAAATCTCTTGAATCCAAAAATCTTTATCCTCTCTGTAATGTAATACGAAAATCGAATCCGAGAGGACGACCAAAGGCTAAAAGGTGAGCATATGACTAACGAAGAAATGATTCAGAAATATTATGACGGCGATGACAGTATGCTTGAAAAGCTGTACAATGAAAACATCGGTTTTATACACAGCATTGCAAAAGAATCTGCCGTTGCCTTTAATTGTTTCCATAAAAAAGAAAACAGACCGCAGGAACTTACGGTCTATACTAAGGAAATATTGAGTGATTTGGATAGCGAAGGAGCACTTGCGTTCTTTGACTGTATTCAATCGAAGAAATATGATGTCACCAAAGCCAAGCTGACTACATATCTATATCCACATATCAAAAGTGCAATGTACCGTTGGCTTGAGAAGAACGTGGGTGCAGTTTCACTTTCAAAACACGATATGAACACAGTCCGTAAGGTTCAGAAAATGTACTATGAAGATTACAAGGAAGTTGCTGAAATATCAGATGAATTGAAGTTGTCTGAAACCACAGTTGAGAAATATATCAACTACAACACGCACAGCCTGTCTGTGGAGGACATAACACCTGATAATTCTGATAGTTTTATTGAGTCCCTTTTGTCACAAGAAACATCAATTTCTACGGACAAGCTTGTTCAGCAAAAACTCTGCCTTGAGTTATTAGAAAAGCAGTTTAATAAGCTTCCTGAAAAAGACAAATATATCCTCGGACATTCAATGGGCGTTTTCGGATATGAAAAGAAAACGCTTGACGAAATTGCACTTGTTGAAATGATGACCATAGACGGAGTAATCAAGGCACGAAAATCTATTATCAGGAAGTTAATAAAAACAGGTCGTTACAACGATTAACGGGAGAACACAAGACAGCGTTCTCCCGTTAATTTTTGAGTAAACAATTTTCATTCATTTACAGATTCAATTATAATCCGTGCTCCTAACCTAAAGCCGTTCAGGAATGCATCTTTTTCACAGATTTCAGAAATTTCACGATTGCAATCCTTGTATTTTTCAAAGGTGATTTTCTGTCCTTCGGAAAAAGTAACCGTGAGCTTTACCTCATTTCTGTTTAGCAATTTCAGCAGTTCCGTGACCTCGCTGTTAAGCTTTGCACACTTTTCATTAGGAACTATGTTTCCGTAATATAGCTCTTCAAGTATACTCATTATTGCACCGCCTTTCGCAGTACAAACATATATCACAAATCTTTTGCAAAGTCCAGGCTTTTTCAATTATAACTATATTCAATAAAAATATTAATATGGTAAAAATAACTTGCAATTCCCGATGTTTCAAGTTAACATACAACAAAATAAATTATGATAAAGAAAAATTCGCAGAATATTTAC
>DXYG01000110.1 GCA_019415925.1 Clostridiales bacterium | reverse complement strand
GGAGATGTGTATAAGAGACAGGTTCATTTTTTATTACTAATTTTTTTATTAAAAAAACTTATACGGCAACCGTAAAGCTTTATGTAAGCACCGACTACAAAAATTCAAACAGCGGCGAGGACTTAAGCGCATATAATTATTCTTCAAAGCTTGTTGCAACATACATAGAGGTTCTCGACACTAACAATTTCTATGAAGCAGTTTCAAAAACGCTTAACAGCAAGTACACTGCTTCTGAACTTAAATCAAGAATTAAATTTACAAGTGTTGAAGGCACCGAGGTTTTCAAAGCCGATGTCGTTTCCGACAGCCCTGCCGAAGCAAAGAATATAGCCGACGCAGTTTCAAAAACAGCTCCGACAACAATTGCTGAGATTCTCAGCAACAACTCTAAGCTCAAAATCGTTGACGAAGCTACAACTCCCCAGAACCCCACCTCACCAAGCGTGACCAAAAACGTACTTATTGCTCTTCTTATCGGTCTGGTTCTTTCAATTATCATAGCGTTTATACGTGATTACTTCGATGTAAAGATTAAATATGATGACGAAATGACTACAATCTGCAACGTTCCCGTGCTTGCTTCAATACCCGATTTTGAGTATTTTGCCAAGAATTTAAAAGCTGCACAGGCACAGAAGAATTAACGGAGAGGTGAGTTAAATGTCTAAAACAAAAATTGAACGTTCGATTGATACGGAAGCTCTCGGCTTTCAGATAAGAGAATCATATAAAACAGCAAGAACAAATATTGCATATTCAATAATTAAAAAGGGCTGTAAAAAAATAGCCTTTACAAGCTCCTCAAAGGGCGAAGGAAAAACCGTTACGGCTATGAACGTTGCCTCTGCACTTGCACAGCAGGTTGATACAAAGGTACTTGTAATTGAATGCGACCTGCGTCGTCCTCAAGTTCATTCTGCACTAAAGCTTACGCCTACTCCGGGACTGACAAATTATCTCAACGACGAATGTACGGTTGACGAGATTATCCAGCCGACAAAGCTTGCAAATATGAATGCCGTATGCTACGGTGCAGTTCCGCCCAACCCGTCGGAGCTTCTGGCAAGCGACGCTATGGCTGACTTTATAAAAATGCAGGAAAAAGACTACGATTATATTATATTTGACACCCCGCCTATCGGCGTTGTAATTGACGCTGTACCGATTATCAAAGCGTCTGACGGAGTGGTTGTGGTTGTAAAGAACAACTCAACAACATATCCTCAGCTTCACAAAACGCTTGAAACTCTTGAGCGTTCAGGCGGCAAGACTCTCGGTGTTATTATTAATAAGGTAAAGCCTGCCGAAACTAAAAAATACAAAAAAGGGTACGATAATTATTCTTACGGTTATTACGGATATTAATATTTTCAATTCAGCGTCGGTTTAATTCTGCGGACACTTCACGCAATATTACCCCGACAATTCAACGGACCAAAATGAGGGGAAATTGATATTTCAATGAAAAAAAGCAAGTTTGAAACCGCAAAAGTAACAAGAAAATATCTTGAAAACAAGCCTGTTTATGATTTTGTAAAACGGATTGCTGATATTTTTTGCTCGGCAATTGCAATCATTTTGCTCTCACCTCTGTTTATTATTATCAGCATTGCAATCAAAGCAACAAGCGAAGGACCGGTTATCTTTGTACATAAAAGAGTGGGCAAAAACGGAAAAGAAATCGGCATTTACAAATTCAGAAGTATGGTAGTGAATGCCGACGCACTTATTGAAAAATTCACTCCCGAACAAAAAGAAGAGTTTCAAAAAAACTTCAAGCTTGAAAACGACCCCAGAATTACAAAAATCGGTAAATTCTTAAGAAAAACAAGTCTTGACGAGCTTCCGCAGCTTTTCAATATTCTCAAAGGAGATTTATCTATTGTCGGTCCACGTCCGATTATGGAGGTTGAAACCGAAATTTACGGCAAATACAGAGATATGCTGTTAAGCGTAAAGCCCGGTCTTACGGGTTTCTGGGCGGCTAACGGCAGGAGCGATACAAGCTACAAAAAACGCAGGGCAATGGAAATTTATTACGTAAAAAACCGCTCTCTGCTCTTTGACATCAAGATTATATTCAAGACCATTATTTCAGTCTTTACCGGCAAGGGTGCAAAATAAACAAATTTACGTTTTGTTAAACACTCATCCACGATATAGATGTTGTTTTTCATTCTGATTACGGAGGTATCTTATGAAAGCAGTAATCCTTGCAGGCGGCTATGGAACACGAATTTCCGAAGAATCAAAGCTAAAGCCAAAGCCGATGATTGAAGTTGGCGGAATGCCTATTCTCTGGCACATTATGAAGCTGTACTCGCACTACGGATTTAACGAATTCGTAGTCTGTGCAGGCTACAAGCAGCACATAATTAAGGAATGGTTTGCAGATTATTTTCTGCACACCTCCGACATTACCTTTGATTTTACTCAGGACGATAAAATTATCGTTCACAACAAGCGTGCCGAACAGTGGAAGGTAACCGTTGTTGACACAGGACTTAACACTATGACGGGCGGCAGACTTAAAAGAGTTAAAAATTACATCGGCGACGAACCGTTCTTTATGACCTACGGCGACGGCGTTTCCGACATTGATATAAACGATTTGCTCAGCTTTCACAAAGCTCACGGCAGACTTGCAACGATGTCCGCAGTTAAGCCTGACAGCCGTTTCGGAGTGCTCGACCTTTCCGAAAGCTGTGAAGTAAAGGCATTCCGTGAAAAAAGCGCAGTTGATTCGGGCTATATTAACGCAGGCTTTATGGTGCTTTCGCCGAAGGTTCTTGACTATGTCAGGGACGACACTGTTATGTTTGAGCGTGAGCCTATGGAAAGGCTTGCCGCTGAAAATCAGCTTATGTGCTACAAGCACGATGGTTTCTGGCAGTGTATGGATACCTTGCGTGACAAGGAAAAGCTTGAAAAGCTGTGGGCTGAAAACAAGGCTCCATGGAAGGTGTGGAACAACTGATGCAAAGCTTTTATAAAGGAAAACGAGTTTTTATTACAGGGCATACCGGCTTTAAGGGAAGCTGGCTTTGTAAGATTTTATCAGACTGGGGTGCAGAGGTTACGGGCTATTCGCTCAATCCTCCGACAACCCCCAATCTTTTTGATACGGCAGATATAGGTGCTGACATACACTCTGTAATCGGAGATATACGTGATTACGACTCACTGAAAAAGGCATTTGACGATGCAAAACCCGAAATTGTCCTGCACCTTGCGGCACAACCGATTGTGCGTGACAGCTACAAAATGCCTGCATATACATATGAAACCAATGTTATGGGAACGGTCAATATTTTAGAATGTGTGCGCCAAAGCGACTGCGTGAAATCGTTTCTCAACGTAACGACCGACAAGGTTTACGAAAACAAGGAGTGGCAGTGGGGCTACCGTGAAAACGAGCCTCTCGACGGCTTTGACCCCTACTCAAACAGCAAAAGCTGCAGCGAGCTTGTCACTCACAGCTATAAAAATTCATTCTTTGCAGACGGCAGAGTTGCAATTTCCACCGCAAGAGCAGGTAATGTAATCGGCGGAGGAGATTTTGCAAACGACAGAATAATCCCCGACTGCGTTCGTGCACTTGAAAAGGGCGAGGATATCGTTGTAAGAAATCCGTATTCCACCCGTCCGTATCAGCACGTTTTAGAGCCGCTTTATGCATATCTAATGATAGCAAAGGCGCAGTACGAGGACATAAAATTTGCAGATTATTACAACGTAGGTCCCGACGAGTGCGACTGCGTAACAACGGGCGAGCTTGTGGATTTATTTGTAAAATACACAAACGGAAAAATCAAGCGTGTTGACAAAAGTGAGGAAAACGCCGTTCACGAGGCGAATTTTCTAAAGCTTGACTGCTCAAAGCTGAAGTCCGTATTCGGCTGGAAACCGCACTGGCACGTTACCGACGCCGTTGAAAAGACCGTTGAGTGGTCACGTGTGTGGCTTGAAAACGGCGACGTCAGAAAATGTATGGACGAGCAGATTAACGATTTTCTGAATTGCAGTATTTAAGGTGGTAATATGAACAAGGTTATTATTACGGGAGCCAACGGCTTTGTCGGCTCGAATTTATGCTTAGAGCTTAACTCAAGAGGAGTTAAAATTTTTGCAGTTATCAAGGACGAAAACGAAAATATTGACAACATAAAGACTCTTGAAAATGTTGAAATCATCTACTGCGAGCTTGACGAAATCGAAACTCTTTCTGATAAAATCAGCGACAGGGACGTTGACGTTTTCTACCATTTTGCGTGGGTAGGCTCGGCAGGACCTCTCAGATGTGACGAGGAAATTCAGCTTAAAAACGCACTCTGGACTGCAAGGGCACTGCGCACGGCTGACAAAATGAAGTGCAAGAAGTTTGTAAACGCAGGCTCGATTATGGAAAAGGAAACCTACACCGCAGTTTACACTCAGGAAAGTAAGCCGGGACTTCCGTACATTTACGGCGCAGGCAAGCTTATTGCACGTTCAATCTGCAAGCCGATTGCAAACTCGCTTGACATTGACCTCTGCTGGGCGGTAATTACAAACGCCTACGGTGTCGGAGAATTTTCACCGAGGTTTGTCAACTCAACAATCAGAAAAATTATCGCAGGCGAGCCGCTGCAATTTACTGCGGCTACTCAGAACTACGATTTTATCTATATAACCGACGTTGCAAAAGCCTTTGCCGCAATCGGCGAATACGGAATTGCAAACAAGGAATATACAATCGGAAGCGGCAACGCAAGACCGCTTAAGGAGTTCATTCTCGAAATGCAGCAATCGCTTGCGCCCGACGCAGAACCGATTTTCGGCGACGTACCTTTTACGGGCGTAAATATGCCGCTTGAAGCATTTGATACAACCGATATTGAAAATGACTGTCACTTTAAGCCCTCAGTTTCTTTTGCCGAAGGCACAAAACTGACGATGGAGTGGATTAAATCCGTAGACTGAATAAAGGGCGGACTATGTTCGCCCTTTTCGTCGTAATTAAGGAGAAGATTTTATGATACAGAAATTTGAATTTTGCAAAACTGATTTTGACGGCGCATTTCTTATCAAGCCGTTTTGTGCAACAGACGTAAGAGGTGCGTTTATCAAGGATTACTCCAAGGAAGTTTTCGAGGCTAACGGTCTTGAGCACAACCTCGCCGAGGTATTCTACACCGTATCGCACAAGGGCGTAATCCGTGCGCTCCACTTCCAGCGTTTTCACGAGCAGGCAAAGCTTGTAAGATGCGTAAAGGGTAAGGTTTTCGACGTAATTGTCGATTTGCGACCCGATTCGCCGACATTCAAAAAGTGGCAGGGCTTTTATCTTTCGGAAGAAAATATGAACGAGCTGTACGTTCCCGAACACTTTGCACACGGCTATCTCGTGCTTGAGCCGTCAATTGTTTCGTACAAATGCGGTGAAAAATTCTACGGAGAATATGACGACGGAATTATGTACAACGACCCAGATTTGGGCGTTGAGTGGCCGTTTGACGAAATCGGCGGAATTGAGAATCTCATTCTCGCCGACAAGGACAAAAATCTCCAGTCGTTTAAGGAATTTCAGGAAAAATACCTTTAAACCCAAGCAGATAAACGATAATTTAGCGGTGAGTTTACTCACAAAAAAAATTAAAAATTTCGGTCAAGCCTTTTTAAAGGCTTGTGGGTGTGGGCAGAGCCCACAAAAAGATTGCATTGCAAAATGCAGGAGGGTAGGCA
>DXYG01000011.1 GCA_019415925.1 Clostridiales bacterium | reverse complement strand
TTGTGTGGACACGGCTCGCCGTGTCCCTACGTCAACGTTGCTATAATTCCACCGCAAGATTATGGTTTAATTGCAAAAACCGCAGAAGCAAGTTAAGTTACCTGCCTCTGCGGTTAATTATTTCATATTAATTCCGATTAAAAATCAGTGGAATCAGTTTGCGTCGTCAAAGCTTGCGAGCTTTTCAAGATGAGCGTACTTCTGCTCTGCAACCTTTTCAGCCTGTGCGAAGAGCTCTTCTGCTCTTTCAGGGAATGAACGTGTCAGAGAGTTGTAACGAACTTCGCCCATAATGAAGTCACGGTAAGAAGCCGAAGGAGCCTTGCCGTCGAGCATAAACGGATTCTTTCCTTCGTCAGCAAGACGGGGATCGAAACGGAAGATGTTCCAGTAGCCAGCCTCAACTGCCTTCTTCTCCTCGAGCTGTGCAATGCCCATACCGCCCTTGATACCGTGGTTGATACAGGGAGCATAGCAGATGATGAGTGAAGGACCGTTGTAGCTTTCAGCCTCTACCATAGCCTTGAGCACCTGATTGTTGTCAGCACCCATAGCGCACTGTGCAACGTATACATAGCCGTAGCTCATTGCGATAGCTGCGAGGTCTTTCTTCTTAACAGCCTTACCTGCTGCTGCGAACTGTGCAACAGAACCTACAGGAGTAGCCTTTGAAGCCTGACCGCCTGTGTTGGAGTAAACCTCTGTATCGAATACGAGGATGTTTACGTTCTCGCCTGATGCGATAACGTGGTCAAGACCGCCGAAGCCGATATCGTAAGCCCAGCCGTCGCCGCCGAAGATCCACATTGACTTCTTAGCAAGCTCGTCCTTGTCAACAAGAGTCTTCTTAACAAGCTCGCCAACCTTAGCGTCCTCTGTGTTCTTCTCAAGCTCTGCGATAAGTGCGTCTGTAGCCGGACGGCTTGCAGTAGAATCAGTTACTGTGTCGAGGTAGTTCTGGCAAGCTGTCTTGAGGTCAGCGCTGTCAGTATCCTTCTGGATATTTTCAACATATTCAATGAGTCTGTTGCGGATAGCCTTCTGACCGAGAGCCATACCAAGACCGAACTCTGCGTTATCTTCGAACAGTGAGTTCTGCCAAGCAGGACCGTAGCCCTTCTTGTTCTTTGTGTAAGGTGTTGCAGGAGCAGAAGCACCCCAGATTGATGAACAGCCTGTTGCGTTAGCGATGAACATTCTGTCACCGAAGAGCTGTGTAACGAGCTTAGCGTAAGGTGTTTCACCGCAGCCTGCGCAAGCGCCTGAGAACTCGAGGAGCGGCTGTTTGAACTGGCTGCCCTTAACTGTTGAGAACTTGAACTTCTCAGCAACTTCGGGCTTCTCATCTACTGTGAGAGCGTAATCAAAGATAGCCTGCTTTGAACGCTGTGAGTCGATAGGCTTCATTGTGAGAGCCTTTTCGCCCTTCTTGCCCGGACATACGTTAGCGCAAGCGCCGCAGCCTGTACAGTCAAGAGTTGAAACAGTCATAACGAACTTTAAGTCCTTAAGACCAATCATAGGAATTGCCTGTGTGCCCTCGGGAGCAGCGGCAACCTCTGCGTCAGTCATAGGAACGGGACGGATAACAGCGTGAGGACAAACGATTGAACACTTGTTACACTGGATACAATTCTCTGAGTTCCATTCGGGAACGTCAACAGCGATACCTCTCTTCTCAAATGCAGATGAGCCGTTGGGAGCTGTACCGTCAACGTGATCCATAAATGCGGATACGGGGAGCTTGTTACCCTTGTAGGAGTTAACGGGCTTTAAGATGCCGTTTACATACTCAACAAGTGCGCCCTGACCTTCAGCCTTATCTGCAACAGCGTCGTCTGTGCAGTTAGCCCAGTCAGCAGGAATTTCAACCTTCTTGAGGTCTTCCATACCACGGTCGATAGCAGCGTAGTTCATATCTACGACAGCCTGACCTTTCTTCATATATGATTTCTTTGCAGCAGCCTTCATAAGCTCTTTTGCCTTTTCAGCAGGGATAATGTCTGCAATCTTGAAGAATGCGGACTGAAGAACTGTGTTGATTCTGCCGCCGAGACCGATTTCCTTACCAATCTTGATACCGTCGATTGTGTAGAAGTTGATGTTTCTTTCAGCAAGGATTCTCTTCATCTTGCCGGGGAGTCTTTCGGAAAGCTCCTCAACGTCCCACGGACAGTTAAGAAGGAATGAACCGCCTTCCTTGAGGTCGTCAACAATATCGTACTTGTCAACGTATGAGGGGTTATGGCAAGCTACGAAGTCAGCCTTTGAAATGTAGTAGGTTGACTTGATGGGTGTATCACCGAAACGAAGGTGAGAAACTGTAAGACCGCCTGACTTCTTTGAGTCATATGCAAAGTAGCCCTGAGCGTACATATCTGTGTTGTCGCCGATGATTTTGATTGAGTTCTTGTTAGCACCAACAGTACCGTCAGCGCCAAGACCCCAGAACTTACAGCTGTGTGTACCCTTAGGAGTTGTGTCGGGATTCTCAACAATCGGGAGTGAGAGGTTTGTAACGTCGTCAACGATACCGATTGTAAATCTCTTCTTGGGAGCTTCGCTTTCAGCGTTTCTGTAAACAGCGATAATGTCGCCGGGTGTTGTATCCTTTGAGCCGAGGCCGTATCTGCCTGTGAATACCTTTACGCCTGCGAAATCAGAGCCGTTGATAGCGGCAAGAACGTCAAGATAGAGAGGCTCGCCGATTGAACCGGGCTCCTTTGTTCTGTCGAGAACAGAGATTGTCTTGACAGTCTTGGGAAGCTCGCTGAGCATATACTCTGCAACGAAAGGTCTGTAAAGACGAACCTTAAGAAGACCAACCTTTTCGCCTGCGGCGTTGAGGTAGTCAACAACTTCTTCGATACAGTCGCAGACTGAACCCATAGCAACGATAACGTGCTCAGCGTCCTCTGCACCGTAGTAGTTGAAGGGCTTGTAGTCAGTGCCGATTTTAGCGTTGACTTTGTTCATATATTCAACTACAACCTCGGGAACAGCGTCGTAGTACTTGTTACAAGCTTCTCTTGCCTGGAAGAAAATATCGTCGTTCTGAGCAGTACCTCTTGTTACGGGGTGCTCGGGGTTGAGCGAACGGCGGCGGAACTCTTCAACAGCGTCCCAGTCGAGCATATCAGCAAGGTCTGCATAATCCCACTCTTCAATCTTCTGAATTTCGTGAGAAGTTCTGAAGCCGTCAAAGAAATGGAGGAAAGGAACTCTGCCCTTGATAGCTGCAAGGTGAGCAACTGCTGCAAGGTCCATACATTCCTGAGGGTTGTTTGAGCAGAGCATTGCGTAACCTGTCTGACGACAAGCGTAAATATCGGAGTGGTCACCGAAAATTGAAAGAGCGTGGCTTGTGAGCGCACGAGCCGAAACGTGAATTACGCCGGGGAGAAGCTCACCTGCCATCTTGTACATATTAGGAATCATAAGGAGCAAGCCCTGTGAAGCTGTGTATGTAGTTGTCAGAGCGCCTGCTGCGAGTGAGCCGTGAACAGCACCTGAAGCGCCGCCCTCGGACTGCATTTCTGTTACCTGAACTTCTCTTCCGAAAAGGTTCTTAACGCCCTGTGCCGAGAATTTGTCGGTAAGGTCAGCCATTACGGAAGAAGGTGTGATAGGATAGATAGCAGCAACGTCTGTAAACGCATAGGAAACGTGAGCAACAGCGCTGTTACCATCCATGGTTTTCATTTTTCTTGCCATTGGAATTGTCCTCCTTTAATAATCAGCGGAAAATATATAAAATTTTGCCGCAGAAGTTGTGAATACACAAGTATAAACAAATATATACTGTATCACCCTTGATTTTATCACTAAAATCACCGTTTGTAAAGCCTTTTCGACATTTTAGTTTCAGAATATAAGTCGGATTTTTGTGCGGTGTCAGCGTTATATCTCAAATGTTATTTTATCAATGATTTTTGTATATTGACAACGCCGGATATAAAATATAAAATTGAGATATTAAAGTTTTTAATTTCTTGTTTCAAGCTTAACCGAAAGGAATCCAATATGAAAAAAATATATGCAAAAATCATTTCACTTTTACTCGTTGTTTTAACTGCGGCGGCTTTTTCGGGCTGCGGCGAAAACGGCTCGTCATCTTCCGTTCAGCAGACAACCGCCCCTGCAACGTCTGCTCAGGAAACAACTCAGGCAAAAACTCCGAACAACAATAACGAAAATACAAATCTTCCGTTCCCGAAATACGCTGAAAACGGCGACGATTTTACGGGTGCGTGGAAAATAGTTGAGGGCGAAGGCTCTCAGTACGGCAGTTTTGTTTTCAACTTCAACGGCGAGGGCAGAGCGGCTATGGTTATTGACAACTCAGGCTACTTCGGCAAATACGAGGTTGAGCAGAAGAACGGCAAAAACACCTTTACAACGCAGATGATTTTCGGACTCAACGGAGAGTACACCTACAAGCTCTCTGACGATAATAATACAATTACGCTGACAAATAACGAGGATAACTCCGCAACAACAATGCAGAGAGTAGAAAGCTTTGACTGTGTTCCGAGCGTTGAGAATGTAAAAATTGACGAGGAGCTGCTCGGTGCATGGAAGTCGGAGGACGAGGACACCTTTTACTTTGACGAAAGCGGAATAATGTATCACAATCAGTACAACACGATGTTCAACTACGCCGCTTATACGGCTGACGGTTCAAAGCTTACGGCAACCTATTCAATGGGCGGCGAAATGACAGACGAGTATGATTATTCAATTAACGGCGATTCGCTCAAACTCAACGGCTACGAGTACGAAAGAATTTCCGATAGCGAAGTTGAGTAACCGCCTACCGTATAGGTTGCCTTATCCGTAAAAATTATATCACATATTGTCTGAAAAAACAACAGGACAGCTTTTTAATCTTAGCTGTCCTGTTTATTAATATCTATTATAATTTCAATCAGCCTTGCAACGCCGTCGTTGTTGTTTGACGGAACGATTATGTCGGCGCAGTCAAGGCACAGCCTTGACGCATTTTCAACAGCCGCACCGAGTCCTGCCTGTTCAATCATATCTGCGTCGTTGTCGGCGTTTCCGCAGGCACAGGTGTGTTTTTTCTCAACTCCCAGATGACTGCAAAGCCACTCCACGCCACTGCTCTTTGTTGCGCTTTTGTCCATAAATTCAATGAAATTCTCGGACGATGAGGTTATATAAAATCCGCTCGTGTTGTCCTTTACAAGTTGTCTTATCTGCGCTCTTTTTTCAGCGTCGGTGCAGACAATTTCAATGCTGTCAAGCTCTTTGCGGTGGGTGTAGATAAATTGTCGCATATTGTCAATGTGACCGTGCGAAGCTTTGACGTAGTCAACGTAAGCCTCACTGCAACCGTATTTCAGCGGATTTGCAGTGTAGCGGCTGTCGGTGTAGGTCAGCCCGTCCACAAACGCCTCGAAAATCAAATCGTGCCCTTCTGTGATTTTCAGCAGACTTATAACGTCCTTTTCACTTATCAGGCTTGAATGAATACGTCTGCCGCTTTTGTCGTGAACAGCCGCACCGTTTGAGGTTATCGAGTAATTAAGTCCCTCAATTTCAAGCACATTTTTCGGCATTGAGCCGTACGGTCTGCCGCTTGCGGCAACAACCTCAATTCCGCTTGCAATCGCCTTTTCAAGCGAACGCTTTACCCTGTCGGAAAGCGTGTTGTTGTCGGTAAGAACAGTGCCGTCAAGGTCAAGGGCGATAAGCTTTATATCCTTTGATTTCATAGATTTACCTTTTTATTCCGGGAAAGAAATTCATCAATTAAATCAGCGGCATAGCGGCAAAGTTCGGAGCACAGACGGCTTTTGTAATACTGCGCCGTGCGCTTTTGCGGAACGGGGTCGTCCTTGCCCTCTATGCGAAGTCCGAGCAAATCCCGACAGATTATCGAGCCGTTGTCGGCTTTGAACTTTTCCGCAAGCGACTGAACATTTTTGTAAAGCTGTGACTTTTCATCGTCGCCCTGAGCAAGTCCGAGCACCATATACATTCCGCTGACAGTTCCGCAGACCTCACGCAGTCTGCCAATACCTCCGCCGAACGGAGCGGCAAGCATTGCGGCTGTGCGTTTGTCAAAGCCCAGCTCGTCACAAAAGGCAAGCAGTACCGCCTGAGCGCAGTTATAGCCGCTTTCGAAATTCTGTTTTGCAATTTCACCTTTGGTCATAGTATCACCGTATTTGATTAAATTCGGAATTAAACGCAAGAAACGCAACCAATATATCAACATAAAATTCGGGCTGCCATTTTATTCTTACCAACTAACTTTTAGGCTCGAATTGCGTGTCGAGGCACTCGACTACATTTCAGTTACGATTTCTGCAATTGTTTTTCCCGGAGGAATCATCGGCAGAACGTTCACGTCGGGGCTGATTACGCAGTCAACCACAACGGGTTTCTTCAAGTCAAATGCCTTCTGCAAAACAGGCTTAATCTCCTCGGGCTTTGTAATTCTCATTCCCTCAACACCGAATGCGTTTGCAAGCTTTACAAAATCCGTTGCCCTGTGGGGGTCTGTCTGAGAAAAACGACTGCCGTAAAACAGCTTCTGCCACTGCCTTACCATACCGAGTACGCTGTTGTTCATAACAACGATTACAACGGGCAAATCGTACGACTTCATCGTTACAAGCTCGTTTAGGTTCATATGGAAGCTTCCGTCACCCGTAATGAGGAAAACTCTCTTGTCGGGGTGAGAAACCTGTGCGCCGATTGCGGCACCCATACCGTATCCCATTGTACCCATTCCGCCCGAGGTGAGCAGGGTTTTTCTCGCTTCAATCTTGCTGTACTGTGCAACCCACATCTGGTGCTGTCCCACGTCGGTTGCAATAATATCTTCATCAGCCTTGATTTCGTTGATTGCCTGCAAAATATCCTGCGGAAGCGGATATTCGCTCTTGGGAGTTTCAACGTTGTCAAAGTGGTGCTTCCACTCCTCAATCTTTGCAAGCCAGTCCTCGTGCTTCTGCTGTTCAAGACCGACTGTAAGAGCAATTAAAATATTTTTTATGTCGCCGAGAATATACTCGTCAACCTTAACGTTCTTGTTGATTTCCTTTTCGTCAATTTCAAGCTGAACAATCTTAGCCTGCTCGCCGAATTTTTCACGGTCGCCTGCAACTCGGTCGGAAAATCTTGCGCCGCACGCAATCATAAGGTCACATTCGGCAGTAGCCATTCCCGCTTCGTAGCCGCCGTGCATACCGATATTTCCCACGCAGAGCGGGTGTCTTGCAGGAATACAGCCAAGTCCCATAAGCGAACAGCAGACCGGAGCGTCAATAAGCTCTGCAAATGCCCTGAATTCAGGACTTGCGTTTGCGCTTAAAATACCGCCGCCTGCGTAAATCATCGGTCGCTTTGAATTTCTGATAAGCTCCTGAACACGTCTTACGCTTTCGGGATTCTTTATTTCAAAAAGCTCGGGCTTTTCAGGCTCTTTTGGAGTAAATTCTGTTTTGTTTGCAGTTACGTCCTTCGGCACGTCAACGAGTACGGGACCTTTTCTGCCTTGTTGTGCAAGAGCAAAAGCCTTGCGGATTGTATCGGCGAGGTCCTCGACCTTTTCAACAAGATAACTTGCCTTTGTAACAGGCTTCACGATATCGACGATGTCAACCTCCTGAAAGCTGTCACGTCCGAGCTGGTCGGTTGTTACGTTGCCCGTAATTGCAACAAGCGGAATGCTGTCGATATTTGCCGTTGCAAGTCCTGTTACAATGTTTGTTGCACCGGGACCTGAGGTTGTCATAACAACGCCTGTTTTTCCTGTTGAACGTGCATAGCCGTCAGCGGCGTGGGAAGCTCCCTGTTCGTGAGCCGTGAGAATATGATTGATTCTGTCGCTGTACTTGTAGAGGGCGTCATATGTATTCAGCGCCGCACCGCCCGGATAACCGAAAACGGTGTCTACTCCCTGTTCGAGCAGACATTCACAAATTATTTCTGCACCTGTAAGCTGCATTATATATCTCTCCTTATATATCAGGTATCATAAAATCAATGACTAACTATTAATTTTACTTAATTAAAGCGTTGTTGTCAATAGAAAAACTCACATTTTGTCGGAATACAGAACAGCGTACACTCAAATGAATGTACGCTTGACAAATGATTTAAATTTGATATAATAGAAATAGATAAGGCAACCGATAAGCGGTTAGCCCCAAAAGATTGATTTATATGAAATAAACCGTCACTTTCCGGGTTGGCGGTTTATTTCTTTTTTATTGCAATGACAGTATAAAAAATAATTATCAGTATTAAAACTAATAATGTTATGTACTCCATCAGCAACACCCCCTTGCAGGGGCAAGACTTAACCGCCTACCGTTCAGGTCGCCTTATCCGCAGAAATTATATCATAAATTGTCAATTAATACAACACTGATTTTTACATTGAAGCAAAACTCACATTTTGTCGGAATACGCTTTTACAAATCCGCTGACTGCCGCAACGGTCTTTTTGCTTGCAAGCTCGCAGAATTTTACAAAATCCATACCCTTGTTCTCGTCCAGATCATCGGAAATCGCTCTTATAATTCCGTAGGGCACTTCACATCTTACGCAGACGTGACCGATAGCCGCACCTTCCATTTCGCAGGCAAGCGCACCGAAACGGTCGTTAATCTTGAACCTCTGCTTGCGGTCGGAAACAAAAATATCACCGCTTGCGATAATTCCCTGAGCAACCTTTGTGTCGGGAATTGTCTTGCAGACTGCGGCGAGCAGAGTAGAAGCCTGCTTGTCGCACTCAAAGAACATCATATTGCCGTCCGGGAAAGTGATTTCGCCCTGTTTGTCACCGAGAGCGGTGCCGTTCATATCGTGCTCAACCGACTTTGTCGCAACAACAATGTCGCCTATGCCGACAATCGGTGAAAGCGAGCCTGCAACGCCGCTGTTGAGCACAAGGTCGGGCTTGTATTTTTCAATCAGCATAAGCGCACACATTGCGGCGTTCACCTTGCCAACTCCGCATACAACAATACATACGTCCCTGCCGTGAAGAGTTCCGAGAGTAAATTTCATTTTTGCCTCAGTTCTTGTTTTTACATTTTCGCAGAGGGCGATTATTCCGTCAGCCTCAATCTGCATTGCACAAATAATTCCTATCATTTTATTCACCTTTTATATCAATCAAAATTTCCCGTCTGATACATAATCACCGACAAAGCCGCCAAGGGAGCTGTTTCGGCTCTTAGAATCCTTTTGCCGAGCGTTGCCGCCGAGCCGCCTGATTTTGTAATCAAATCAACCTCGCTCTGCTCAAAGCCGCCCTCACTGCCGATGAACATTCCGATTGTTTTCGGATTGTTCCCGATAATCTCCCTTACGGGAGCACCGCCCATTTCGTAGAAAATAACCGTCTGTTCGTTCGACTTTGTAAGCTCAGCCGCATTCTGAAACGATACGCAGGGGCAGACCTCGGGGATAATTCCCCTCCTGCTCTGCATAGCCGCCTGAAGTGCGATTTTCTGCCAGCGCTCACGCTTTTTTGCAAGCGACTTTGCGTCGGGACGTGACACACACCGAGCCGACAGCATTGGCACAATCCTGCTTACGCCGAGCTCAACGCATTTCTGAATGATAAAGTCCATTTTGTCGCTTTTGGGAAGAGCCTGATAGAGCGTTACAAACACGTCAGGCTCGTTTTCACAGGGCTTTTTTGAGATTACGTCAACGGTCACGCTGTCGCTGTTAATGCTGAAAACCTCGCATAAGCACTGCGTTTTGTCGGGTGTGACAAGAGTAAGCTCCTCGCCCCTGCTCATACGCAGAACCTTTGAAATGTGCTTTGCATCCTCGCCCGAAATAATGTACTGGTTACCTTTAATGTTGTGTTCCGTAAAAAACCAAGCCATAATATACCTCAAAATTTTGTAGTAAAGTCTATTTATTCTATGATACCAAAAAATAAAAGTAATTGCAATATTGCGAAACGTTGACAAATTATTTAATATGTAATAGAATTTGAATTGTTACAGGGAAGTTAAGGCGGTTAGCACTTTTGATGTCGCAAAATGTGACATTGGAGGTGATGTGCGATGACTGAAATAGTTTTACTTATAATTTTATTGGTAGCACTTGCTGATGTCATAAAACACATAAAAAAATAATCGCCCGACGGTCCAGTTTCGAGCGATTATTTTTATTTTAATCGAATTTCTGGGCTAACCGCTTTGACGGTTTTCCCTGTAACATTATTATATATTATTATCTTCGAAAAGTCAATATTCCGATAAAAGTTAAATCGGGTGTTTTTCGACAGGAAGAGCTTGATACTGTAGATTTGATATATTAAAATGAAAAATAAAATAAAAATCGGGGAGCTGTTAATAATGTTTTCATTTTCAAAGGATATAGGAATCGACCTCGGCACAGCCAATACGCTGGTGTGCCTTAAGGGCAAGGGAATAATTCTGCGTGAGCCGTCGGTTGTTGCGGTTGACATAAGGAGTGACAACGTGCTTGCAGTCGGATCGCAGGCTAAGGATATGATTGGCAGAACACCCGGCTCAATCGTTGCAGTCCGTCCGCTTAAAGACGGCGTTATTGCCGACTTCAAGATTACCGCAAAAATGCTCCAGCATTTTATCAAAAAGGCTGTAAAGCCCGGAATTTTCAGCAAGCCGAGGGTAATAATCTGTATGCCGACAGGCGTTACCGAGGTTGAACGCAAGGCTGTTGAGGACGCCGCATACGAGGCAGGTGCAAAGCCGCCTGTTATTCTGATTGAAGAACCTATGGCGGCGGCAATCGGTGCAGGAATGCCCGTTGACGAGCCTACGGGCAGTATGGTAGTAGACATCGGCGGCGGCACAAGCGAAGTAGCCGTTATTTCGCTCGGTGATATTGTAACAGCCTGCTCCGTACGTGTTGCAGGCGACAAGTTTGACGAGTCGATTTCTACCTATATAAAGAAAAAGTACAACCTTTTAATCGGCGAGAGAACTGCCGAGGACATTAAAATCAAAATCGGCTCGGCTTATCCCTATGAGGACGAAAAGAGTCTTGTCGTAAAGGGCAGAAACCTTGTTGACGGACTTCCCAAGGACATAACGATTACCGCATCCGAGGTGCGTGACGCACTTGCCGACCCGCTTATGACGATTGTCGAGGCAATCAAGACAACGCTTGAAAAAACCCCGCCCGAGCTTTCGGCGGACATTATCGACCACGGAATTATGCTGACAGGCGGCGGTGCGCTTTTAAGAGGAATTGATATGCTCGTTATGCAGCAGACGGGTATGCCTGTTCACATTGCCGACAGACCGCTCGACTGCGTTGTTGACGGCGCAGGCAAAAGGCTCGGCAAGCCTGTGGGCGTTCAGTACAAGCACAACAGGTAACAATTATCAATTTACAATTAACAATTATCAATTAACAGTTTTTATGAAACGTATAGACAACAAAAGTATAAAACCTCTTATAATAACGCTCGTGATTCTCTGCGTGGCGGCTGTGCTTTCGCTCGGTGAAAACTCCGTCATTCCGAGTGCGGTAAACGCCTTTACAAACGGACTTTTCAGTGTGACTGCAAACGCTACGGCAAGCGCAGACACTGCAAGCTATGACGATTTAAAAACCGAAAACGAAAAGCTCAGAAAGGAAAACGCCGAGCTGAGAGAACAGCTTGCAGACTACTACGACGTAAAGCAGGAGAACGCAAAGCTCTGGAAATACTACGATTTAAAAAAGCAGAATCCGTCGTATAAAATTCAGCCTGCAACTGTAATTATGCGTGACGCAAACGACGATTTCTACTCTTTTACGCTCGATATTGGAACTTCCTCGGGCGTTTCGGTAAATAACCCCGTAATTACCGAAAACGGTCTTGTAGGCTGGGTATGCAAGGCGGATTTAACCACCTGCAAGGTAAAAACAATTCTCTCACCCGACACCAAGGCAGGCGCTGTTGACAAGCAGTCAAACGACAGCGGAATCATCAGCGGAAGTGCATCTCTCTGCGACGACAACCTCACAAGCCTTACTAAAATTGAGGAGAACAACAAGATTAAAGTCGGCGATATGATTGTCACCTCGGGAACAGGCGGAGTGTATCCCGGCAACCTGATTATAGGCAAGGTAAAGGAGATAAAGTACAACTCCTACGACACCTCACGCTATGCGATTGTCGAGCCGTATGAGGACATTCGCAAAATCACCTCGGCGGCTGTCATCACCGACTTTGACACGAAAGGCGAGGTTAAGAGCACACAATGAGAAACCTCGGATTTTTCAAATATTTTTCCTATTCCCTGCTCGTGATTCTGCTCTACGTTTTGCAGGCAACGCCAAATTTAATGCCCGAGCTTTTCGGCTCAAAGCCGCTGTTGCTTTTGCCGCTTGCGCTGGCGATTTCCTCGGTTGAAAAGGAAGTCCCTTCGCTTATATTCGGCGCAGTCTGCGGAGGTCTTACCGACCTTGCCGCAGGCGGAGGAATAGGCTATTTTGCAATAATTCTTACGCTGATTTGTTACTTTGAGTCGCACGTGTTCAGCACATATTTTGTGCCGAATATTTTTTCGGCAACGGTTTACTCTGCAATCGCAGCGGTGCTGTCAATCGGATTTTATTTTCTGATATTCAAGGTGTTTTCGGGCATTCCCGACTGGCAGATTCTGTTTGTAAACCATTACATTTCACGGATTGTATATACGTTTGTTATGTTCATTCCCGTCTGCATTTTGGTGAGATTTTTGCATAAAAGCTTTTAAAGGCTAAGAGCTAATCAAACGCTTTCGTAGGGACACGGCGTGCCGTGTCCGCACATAAATTGCAACGCAATTTATGTGAAAGGGACGTCTGGGATGCCGTCCCATACGGAAATGTTTGTTTGTAACGACAATGTTGATATAACCGGTTACGTTTGATAATCACTGCGGACACGGCACGCCGTGTCCCTACAACCGTAATACAAACGTTTCCTGTATAGCCGTAGGGGGCGGGTTCCTACACGCCCCGAAACGCTTCTGCTATATCAATATAAATTCAACGTACAAACCTTTCCATACAACACGCAATATTATAAATTCGAATTCAGAGAGCAATACATATGGATTTTTTCAAAAGGCGCAAAAAGCGTGAGTCTAAAAATAAATATCCCAAAACGACGATTACCGTCTGCATTATAATTACGCTTGTTTTCTTTGCGATTTTCACCGCACGCCTTGTTGACTGGCAGATTATTCACGGAAGTGAGTACAGCGAGCTTGCAAAGCGTTCCACAAGCTACACCGTTCAGACCAACGCAACAAGGGGCGAAATCCTTGACAAAAACGGCGACGGACTTGTGGTGAACACCACACACTACAAAATCGTGATTGACAAGCTATACGCTAACGAAGAAACGCTCGATACAAACCTGCTTGCGCTTATAAATCTGATGAATTTAACAGGCGACAGGTGGGAGGACACTCTGCCGATTGAGCTTTCGGGAAATACGTTGTCCTACAAAAAGGGCGCTGAGGACGAAATCGCAGTGCTTTTGTCGGAGGACTTTTTAAATCTCAACGAAAACACAACGGCTCAGGACTGCTTTGATAAGCTCCTAGAGCGTTACAAAATTGACAAAAATTTGTCGCTTTCGGAGCAGAGAAACCTCGTTTCCGTTCATTACAATATGGAGCTTACGGGGTATTCAAGCTCAAATCCCTATGTTTTTGCAAAAGACATAAAGCGCAGTACCGTCAGCGCAGTCAGCGAAAACACGCAGGGCGTAAGCGGAATTGACGTTCAGACCTATCTTGTAAGAACAGCGCAGGACGCTGACCTTGCACCCCACGTTCTCGGTGCACTCGGCGCAATCACCGAGGAAGAATATGAAGAACTGAAGGACGGAGAAAAGACCTACACTCTCACCGACAGCGTGGGAAAATTCGGCATAGAGCTTGCCTTTGAAAATCGGCTCAAGGGCGAGGGCGGAATGAAGATTATCAAGAGAAACTCCGACGGCACAATCGTAGATACGGTTGAAACGATTGACTCAAAGCCCGGCAATACCGTCTACCTCACGCTTGACAAAAAATTGCAGGAAACGGCTGTTAAGTCGCTTGCCGAAAACGTAAAGGCGGCAAAGGCTCAGGGCGTTTCAGAAAAGCAGGCATACGGCGGAAGCGGCTACGGCGAGGACTGCGAAACAGGTGCAGTTGTAATGCTGTCGGTCAAGGATTTTTCCGTTCTTGCGACGGCAAGCTACCCCACCTATGATTTGAATAAATACAGTCAGTACGGCGACTATTACGTAAAGCTGTCCGAGAATAAAAACTCGCCTATGTACAACAGGATTTCCGTCGGAAGCTTTGCCTGCGGCTCGGTTTACAAGCCGTGCGTTGCGTGTGCGGCACTTGAAGAAAAGACGATTACAAAGGACACCGAAATTTTCTGCAAGCAGGAATACGACTACTATCCGAGCAACGTTGTGCACTGTATGCACTATCACAGCGATTTGGACGTTACGGGCGCAATTGCGCAGTCGTGCAACTACTTTTTTGCCGAAACAGGCAGACGGCTCGGAATTGAAACAATGTACCTCTACTCCGAAAAATTCGGACTCGGCGAGTATACGGGAATTGAAATTGAGGAGTCAAAGGGCACCCTTGCAGGACGTGACAGCACAAGCTGGATGCCCGGCAACACAGTTCAGGCGGCAATCGGTCAGTCGGACAATGCGTTCACTCCCCTTCAGCTTGCCACCTATGCGGCTACGCTTGCAAACGACGGCACAAGGCTGAAAACCCACGTTGTAAGCAAGGTTACAGACTACGAACGCACCAAGACGATTGAGGATTACAGCAATCCCACAGTTGTCGATACCTGCGGAATTTCGCAGAAAAACCTTGAAATCGTACAGAAAGCAATGCTTGAAGTAACGCAGAACGAGGACGGAACGGCGTACTCGATTTTCGGTGACTACAAGGTAAAGGTTGCGGCAAAAACAGGCACAGCGGAAAACGCAGGCTCCGACCACACGACGTTTATCTGCTACGCACCCTACGATAAGCCCGAGGTCGCAGTTGCGGTTGTAATTGAGCACGGCGCAAAGGGCAGATATTCAATGCAGGTAGCAAAGGATTTGCTGGACGGTTATTTTAAATAGTGTGGAATTCGGAATGTGGAATTCGGAATTAAATGTAAAAATTATATGAACACTTACGTAGTACAATGTTAAACCAAAAAGTACACATATTGTATGAAATATAAAATCAGCTTTTATATTAATCAGTGTAGGGAACGGTCTTGACCGTTCCGCTGATTTACAAGCCAACTCTTAACCGACTCGGAACGGTCAAGACCGTTCCCTACATTTGAGTGTGGTTATTTTCATAACAAAATTGATAATTTTTAGAATTACCACCGTACTACGGAAAGGCTTGTTGTCCTCTAAAAATAAAATTTAATCGCAAATTTTATTCTGTAATTTTGCCGCTTTTAAGGTATTTTTCATCAGCGTTGCAATTGTCATAGGACCTACGCCGCCCGGTACGGGAGTGATAAACGAGCATTTATCCTTTACGTTTTCAAAATCAACATCACCGCAGAGCTTGCCGTTTTCATCTCTGTCCATTCCGACATCGATTACAACTGCACCCTCTTTTACCATATCAGCAGTTACAAACTTCGGTCTGCCGACTGCGGCAACTAAAATATCAGCATGTGAGCAGACCTCGGTTAAATTCTTTGTGCAGCTGTGACAGATTGTTACCGTTCCGTTTTCGTGGAGCAAAAGCATAGCCATAGGCTTGCCGACAATGTTGCTTCTGCCAATTACTACGCAGTTTTTGCCGCTTACGGGAATATCGTATGAATGGAGCATTTCCATTACGCCTGCGGGTGTGCAGGGCAGAAAATCATACTCGCCGAGCATTATCTTGCCCACATTTACTGCGTGAAATGCATCAACGTCCTTTTCGGGGTTGATTGCTTCGATTACCGCCTTGTCATCAAGGTGCTTCGGAAGCGGAAGCTGAACAAGAATACCGTTGATATCGGGCTTTTCGTTGAGTGTTTTTACAAGTGAAAGTAATTCTTCCTGCGTTGTCTGCTCGGGGAGTGCGTACTCCTCTGACTTGAATCCTACAGCCTCGCAAGCCTTTTTCTTGTTGTTTACATAAACTCTTGAAGCTGAGTCGTTACCTACGATTACCACCGCAAGTCCCGGTGTTACACCGTGCTTTTCCTTAAGCTCAAGCGTTTGATTTCTTACTTCTTCTTTTACCTGTGCCGATACCTTTTTTCCGTCTATAATCTGCATAGAAAGAATCCTCCTTTTTTCTGTTTATAATTAACATTACGAGTCCCGTAACAAATATCGCAAATGACAAAACCTGCGATACCCTTATGTCCATTCCGAAAATTTGGAATGGAAGATAAAGACTGTCTGTTCTCAAGCCCTCGACAAACATTCTTTCAAATCCGTACCATACGAGATATGAAAAGAAAATCTGTCCCGAATACTTCTGTCTGTATTTTCCGTAAAAATGAAGCAATACAAAGCCGAGCAGACACCAGAGCGATTCATAGAAAAAGCACGGGTGAACGCCGACCATACCGGTACCCTCGCTGACCATTCGCCAAGGAAGATTTGTGGGAGTACCGAAAGCCTCCTGATTCATAAAGTTGCCCCATCTTCCTATTCCCTGTCCGAGCAGGAAACCCATCATTGCAATATCAAGAATAGGCATAATCTTCATTTTCTGAATTTTCGCAACCGTAAGGCCGCCTGCGAGTGCACCGATTATTCCGCCGTAGATTGCGAGACCTCCGTTGTTTATGTAGAGAATCTCAATCGGGTTTTTGCCGTAATAATCCCACTGAAAAAAGCAGAAATACAGCCTTGCACCGACTATACCGGTAATTATTCCTACAAGTATGCAATTTACAAGCTTGTTAAAATCAACATTATATCTTGGGGAACTTCTCCACGCATACAAAACTGCGAGCAGAAGTCCCGATGCAATTATAATTCCGTACCAGTAGATTGGATATGAACCTACAGTAAATGCTACGGAATTTATTGTGAAATCAAGTCCGAGTCCCGGAAAGCTGACATTGTATTCCATATTAACCCTCCGTTTCAGACTCTCTTACAACCGAAAGAGTGCAGTTGCAGACATCGAGCATTTCTGAAAGCCTGTTTTCAATATCTTCAAAGCAAGCGTTTGAAACAGCGTCAATGTAAGAGAAAAGCTCGTTACCGCTGAAATGGTAGTCGATAATTGAATTTGCAATTGAGCTTACGGAATTGAGTGAAGAAACAGCGTCGCCGTAAACTGCTTTCTTTGCAATTTCAAATTCGTCTTTATCAAGTCCCTCTGATTTCACCTTCGTAATATACTGCTTAATCATTTCAGCCGCCTGTTTCGGAGCACGTGACTCACCGCCGAAAATTACGGAACAGTAACCGGGGCCTTCAAAAAGCTCATAAGAAAATGAGCTGTTGATAAGGTTAGAGTCCATAAGACTGCGGTAAAGCGAGCTTGTGTTTGAGGCGAGCATTGAAAGCAGAATATCTGTTTGAGCAAGAGTTTTTGAATCAAGCGCTTTGTCTGCCTTTTCCTTAAAGCCGAGATTGAAAAGCGGCATTGAAACAGGAAAAGTCTGCTCGACAAAGGGAGTGTTTACCTCGTAAGGCTCGTCTTCAAAGTAATTTGTAATTTCGTGCTTTTCGCAGGACTTTAGCATTTTATCTGCTGTTTTAAGCACCTGTTCTACCGTCACATTACCTGAAACGCAGAGTGCCATATTGTTAAGATTATAGAATACATTGTACACCTCATACAGCTTTTCTGCTGTGATTTGTGCAATACTTTCAACCGTTCCTGCAATATCAATTCTTACGGGATGATTCTTGTACATTCCCTCAAGCATATTGAACATTACTCGCCAGTTGGGGTCGTCGTCGTACATCTTGATTTCCTGACCGATTATTCCCTGCTCTTTTGCAACGGTCTGAGCCGTAAAATACGGACTCTGAACAAAGTCAAGGAGTATTTCAAGGCTCTGTTCAAACTTGTCTGTGCAGGAAAACAGGTAACAGGTTTTTTCAAAGCTTGTGTATGCGTTGGCGTTTGCACCTGTTTCGGCATATCTTACAAATGCATCTCCCTCTTCACTTTCAAAAAGCTTGTGTTCAAGGTAGTGTGCAATACCGTCGGGAACAGTGATTTTATCTTTTCCGTCAACTGAGAAACAGGTGTTTATACTGCCGTATTTTGTGCCGAAAATTGCGTAAGCAGACTTGTAGCCCTCTTTCGGGTAAACATAAATTTCAAGTCCCGACTTGTGTTTAATTTTATAGTAGCTGTCGCCCGTTAATTCGGACTTTATTTCCGTTATATTCATTATGGGCACCTCTTTACTTATTTTTTAATATATAAACGGTATCAAGCGTCAGCTTTTTAGCCGCATTTACAAGCTGTTCCTTTGTTACTGCGTTGATTTCCTCAGAAAGCTCATCAATTGTCTTGAATGAGCCGTTGAAAAGCTGACTTGTATACCACGAATCAATTCCGCTGACAGTATCATTTGTAGAGTTAAATGAATTAATTACCGCCATTTTTGTAGCGTCAATTTCAAAATCACTTATATTTCCGCTTTGCATATCTGCAATTTCCTTTAAAATTGCCTTTTCAGCTTTTTCAAGGTTTTCTCCCTCTACACCGCTGTCAACAGAAAGAATACCCTTTTGCATATCAAAGCGTGATGAGCAATAGTAGCAAAGACTCTGCTTTTCACGCACGTTGCAGAAAAGCTTTGAATTTGCCGTACCGCCCAGAACTGCACACATAAGTCGGGTTGCGTTAACGTCTTCATCGGGAACTGCACTGTCGGTACGAAAGCCCATTACAAGCTTTGACTGCGAAAGCTCCATTTCCTCTGTAATGCGATTTACGCAGTCGGCAGTTCGGATAACCTCGTTTGTAAGTTCTATCGGACTGCGGCTGATTTGTGAAAATGCGTTTGCAAAAACCTCCTGTGCTTTGTCAGCTGAGCTGTCGCCGATATAGAAAATTTCAAAAACAGCTGTTTTTAAAAGATTCTGCCACGTGTCATAGAGCGAGGATGGTGTAACAGCCTTTATCCCCTCGGCTGAACCGTAGCGTTTTATGCCGAAAGCCTCGTTTTTGCACATATTCTTAACAAGCTGACCTGTTGCATAAATTCGCTTGTCGTTAAATTCGGAATCAATTAGGTCAAGGAGCTGTCTGCGCTCCTGCTCAACCTCGCTTTCAACAAAAGCATTTCCGTTTAAATAAGGCTCAAATAGAGCACCGCACAAAAGTGAGGACAACTCCTTTGATATGCTTTCGCCGTCAAAAGCGTATCTGTCGTCAATTCCCGAGGCTGACAAAGTTAAAATCTGTCTGTCGCCCGATTTGCGAAGTGAAGAGGAAAGATCGGCACCATAGAGCGAGCTTAACTTTTTACTGAGAATTGTAAAATCGGGATAAGCCTTGCAGGAACGTGTAAGAACTCCGCAAAGCAGAGCATTAGAAGATGCCGTTTCCTCAGCAAGCGGAACGATTATATTCACGCTGATTTTCATTGTTTTAAAGCGGCTGTCCATTACGCTGTTGAAAAACACGCCGTCAGATATTGTGTTTCTTATAATTGAACTCATTTTATCAAACCTCTTTCGGTTTTATTTGTCGAGCACCTGACTCGAAAATATGTATAATTGAACTTATATTATAACACATTATTGACCTTTTATAAAGACTATATTTAGAAAATTTACAATTTTATGGGTTTTATACGGTCATTTTCGGTTATTTCACGTCTGAATTTGCAGGGATTTCCGTAAGTGATAACACCTGAAGCACGGCACAATGAATGCGTTATCGTTGCTTGTACCGAATAATTTTAAGAAAATCTCCCTGCGCTTTTCAGTTTCATCGAGAGCGGTGTGGTTGTACTCAAAGCATAGCTATTTACGTTAAACGATACAAAAACTCCGCTGCCCCAAATCCGGAACAGCGGAGTTTTGTATAGGCACTGTATCTTACCGCACAAATTGTACTACTATATCTTCAAACTCCTTTATGACAGCTTGTATGTGTTTAAGATATTTCGGATTCCAGAAGCTCCGGCATTATCTCCGGTGGAATCGGACAATGATACGGATGATTACCCGTCTTCTCCTTTAGCTGTTTCCATGCGGTTTCGATGATTTCAGGGTTATTGCAAACATCAATAGCCGTTGCTGCGATAATCTGACCTGCATACAACATTCCTTTGTGGGCAAAATCACTCTTGCCGCAGGCGACAGCCTGCCAGCTGTGTGCGGCAGTTCCTGCCGGCCATGTGCCGGTGCCGCACTGCGAAACCGGACATATCCAGCTAACATCTCCGACATCCGATGAACCCGGAATGGGAATATTTCCCGTTTTGTTCCAAGGTCTGGGTTTTAAGTCAAACACATTTTCAGAAATTCGGGCGGCGGACTTCTGCGTTTTGACAATCTCACGTGCAAACGCAATATCGTCTGCACGCTCAACAGGGTTTGGAATTTCGCACATATTTTTGTACATAATCTCATCCAGCGCCGGAATCAGCACTGTATTGCTGGTTCCTTTCAGGAATTTGATTTCAACCTGTGTATCTGTCATCATGGCTGCGCCTTTTGCTATATTGTTGACACGCTCATACAACTCAGAGAGCTCAGGCGCAAACGGCGCCCTGATCTGATACAATGCGGACGCATGAGCCTGAACGATATTTGGCGAAACACCTCCGGCATCCGTAATGGCATAATGAATTCTTGCGGACGATGGAATATGTTCTCTAAGGAATTGAACTCCGATGTTCATCAACTCAAGTGCGTCAAGTGCGCTTCTTCCCGCTTCCGGCGCCGCCGCCGCATGAGATGCTTTTCCGGTAAAACTATAACGGATAGAAACATTCGCCAAAACAGGTCCGGGAGGCATCATATTGCAGTCGTTCGGATGCCAGCTTAAAGCAACATCCAGCTGATCAAAGCAGCCCTCCCGAGCCATAAAGGTTTTTCCGCTGCCCCCCTCCTCGGCAGGACAGCCGAAAAATACCACGGTTCCGGTCTTTCCTTCTGTTTCCAGATAATGCTTCAAGCCAACAGCGCCCATAAGCGCACCGACGCCAAGCAGATTATGACCGCAGCCATGTCCGTTTCCGTCATTTACCAATGGTTCCTTAACGCAAACACCCGCCTTCTGACTCATACCCGGAAGAGCATCATACTCTCCGAGAAAGCCAATAACGGGCTTTCCGCTTCCCCACTCGGCACGAAACCCTGTCTTCAGTCCTGCCACTCCAACGGTTACCGTAAAACCTTCATCCTTCAGAAAAGCAGCGTAATCCTGTACAGATTGCTTCTCTCTGAACCGAATCTCCGCATTTTCCCAGATTTTGTCGCTGAGCGTATAGAAATCTGCCGCTCTTTCTTCCAGGTACTGAATTACCGCCAACTTATTCATTTTTATATCTCCTCTCATTAATTTATTCATCGGTTGTTGTAAGTTGCTATTTTAAGCACTCTTTAGACAGTTACTGCAATATTAACTCTTACGTGGTGGACTTAGCTTTTGGCTGAGAATTGTAAAATTATTGTATATTATAACATATTATTGAATTTTTATAAAGACTATATTTAGAAATTTTACAATTTTATGGGTTTTATACGGTCATTTTCGGTTATTTCACGTCTGACTTTGCAGGGATTACCGTAAGCGATAACGCCTGAGGGTATGTCACGTGTTACAACACTTCCTGCGCCGATTACAGAGCCTTTTCCGATTGTTACGCCTCCGATTATCGTAACATTTGCGCCTATCCACACGTCGTCCTCAATTATTATGGGAGCGGAAGTACCGATTGCCTCTGCCCTCTGTTCGGGAAGAATTGCGTGACCTGCACAGGAAAGACATACTCCGGGAGCAATAAACACGTTTTTACCTATATGAATAGGAGAAGTGTCGAGAAAAACGCAGTTGTAGTTAACAAGTACAAAGCCGTGCAGGTGAATATTAAAGCCGTAGTCACACCTGAATGACGGCTCAATTATTGCGTTATCGTTGCTTGTGCCGAAAAGCTTTGAGAGAATCTGTCTGCGCTTTTCTGTTTCATCGGGAGCAGTGTGATTATACTCAAAGCAAAGCTTTTTTGATACAATCTGATATTCATTAGGCATATCAAGGTCGCAGGAAGCATAGGGCTTGTTCTGTTTCATTAATTCAAGATAATCCATATTTATTTCCTTTCTTTGCGCATTTGCCGCAGATATGACAATAACCGACACCGTAAGGCATCGGTTATTTATACAAACGGAAACTAAACAAGAAGTTACCTATCCTATTTACTTCACATAAAAAAGCAAAAACTTTCCGGTATAGTTTCCGTTTGCAGATAAATTAATAAAAGGCGTTAAATGAACGCACCTGTAATTACACTACATATGAAATATTATCCCGAATTGTGTAATTTGTCAATGCTTTTGCTTATTTTTTTAGTAAACAGATTATGCGGATTTTTTGTTTTAGCTTTATTCACCCATACTTTCTTTTAAAATAGCGACAATTTCATCGTGATTAAGCACTTTGTAGCCGCCGTCCATTATGAAACTGCCCTTTGCAATTCCTTCAATCATATCATCGGTTACGCCTAAATCCCTGATATTCATAACAAGACCGATTTCTTTCATCCAGTTTTCCATGCAGGAAAGTCCTTCGAGTGCGATTTCTTCGTCGGTTTTATCTTCGGGTGAAACATTCCATATGTTAATTGCATAGCGTTTAAACTTTGCAAGTCCGTAAGGCATAATAAATTTGTAATATGGAATTGAAACTGCCGCAAGCGTCATTCCGTGAGTAGCGTCTGTATATGCGCCTACAGACTGACCGAGCATATGAACCATCCAGTCGGTGGATTTTCCGCATGCTACAAGGGTATTGAGCGCCCAGGTTGCAATCCACATAATGTTACTGCGAGCTTCATAATCGGTTGGATTTTCAATTGCGATTCTTGAAGAATGAATAAGGGATTTTAGCAAACCTTCCATAATGTAGTCGGAGGTGTTGTCGTCCTCGTCTGAAAAATACTGCTCAAGGATATGCGACATTATATCGTAAAAACCTGCAACCATCTGATATTTAGGCAGAGTATATGTGAATATGGGGTTAAGAATTGAGAACTTCGGGAAAACATTGTCGCCGAACACGTGACCGATTTTAAGCTTCTGTTCGTGATTTGTAATAACCGAGCCGCCATTCATTTCACTGCCCGTTCCTACCATTGTGAGAACACAGCCAACAGGGATAATTTCGTTATCAACGTCCTCCATTCTAAGATAGTATTTGTCCCAAGGGTCCTCATTGCAGTGAACCGAAACAGAAACAGCCTTTGCATAGTCGCATACGCTTCCGCCGCCTACGGCAAGAATGAAATCAGCCTTGCCCTCTCTTGCCTTTTTACAGCCGTCTGAAAGCTTTTCAGAGGTCGGGTTCGGCATAACTCCGCCGTCCTCTATAATTACTTTTCCGCACTCCTTTAAAATTTTAACAACATTATCGTAGATTCCGTTTTTCTTGATTGAACCTCCGCCGTAGCAGAAAAGTACGTTTTTACCGTAGTTTTTAAGCTCTGAGCTGAGATTATCGAGAGCGTTCTCTCCGAAATATAGCTTTGTGGGATTTGAATAAGTGAAATTTCCTAACATAATAATTCCTCCGTTATTTTAATTTATTGTATTTTTCATCGTTCACCGGTTCGCACCACTCGTTAGCACCTTCAACAGCAGGAACTTCTATTGCAATATGCGAAAACCAGCTGTCCTTTGCTGCTCCATGCCAATGCTTGACCTCGGCAGGAATGTTTATGACATCACCTGGGTGCAATTTCTGAGCAGGCTTACCCCATTCCTGATAATACCCTTCACCCGAGGTAACAAGAAGAATCTGACCTCCGCCGCTTTTTGCGTGATGAATATGCCAGTTGTTACGGCAACCGGGTTCAAATGTTACATTGAAAATTGTCACCTGCTTTTCGGAAAGCACCTGCAAGTAACTTTGCCCTGAAAAGAACTCTGCATAATCATCATTCGGTTTTCCGATTGGAAAAATATTTTCATTCATTATTATTTCCTCCTTGACTGAACATTGAGTTTGTGTATAATATATTATATAAGTTAAAGTTAACTTTAAGTCAATACTATTTTAAAAATTATTTAAAATATTCGGAGGAATATTTATGACATATTCAATCGGAGAAATGGCAAAACTGCTTGGCGTTGCACCCTCCACCCTGCGTTATTATGACAAAGAGGGTTTACTGCCGTTTATGGAACGCACCGAAAGCGGAATACGTGTTTTTAAAGACAGCGACTACCAGATTCTGAAAATTATTCACTGCCTGAAAGCAACGGGAATGCAGATTAAGGATATTAAGGAGTTTATCAATCTTGTAATGCAGGGGGACAAGAGCATTGACGCAAGACTTGAGTTGTTTAAGAAAAGAAAAGCCGAGCTGGAAAAGCAAATGGCAGATTTGCAGGAAACAATGGATACCGTCAATTTTAAGTGCTGGTACTATGAAACAGCCAAGAAAGCAGGCACAATCTCTGTTCCTGACAATATGAGCGACGAGGAACTGCCCGAAGATATGAGAAAAATAAGGGCAAAGCTGAGAAAGTGATGCTGTACTAATTAATAATTAATTTGCTTTAGATTGCAGAATATAAAAATAAAAAGGACAGAAAAACTTCTGTCCTTTTTATGGCAACAGTTGATAATAATGATACGGTTTCACAAAGTTTCATTTAGTTTCACTTAAAAAATGAAACCATAACGGCGGAAGTGAATCCATACTTTATCCGTTTGTTAATCTGGAAGTTGTCAGTCTGTCAAAGTCCATAATGAATGACCCATTTATTATTGTCCAATGCCTTTTCCAACAGTTTCTTCAGTTCGCATAGTTTAGAAGTATCAGCGATAACATCAATAAATGCTTTTAGCGAGCGAGGTGGAACAAGGGTAATACCACAATAGGCAAGCCCCTTGCCTTTGACAGAAAGCGTATGCCAATAGAAGTCAATAGAGGTAAGTCTATCAGCAACATCTTCTAAATAGTCATCATCAACAGAGATACAGGCGTATTTCCATGGTTCGTACTTGTCAAATCTTTTGCCAGCTTGAGGAGCGTCCATCATAATCCCAAACTCGTGTTGCGCCATGCACATCACCTCTGTAAACACTGAATTGTCGAATTGATTATATCAGATGATTATGTTCATTTCAAATAATGAGCACGATGGTTCCGTATCGAAACCATCGTGCTTATTTGGTGCGAGTGACGGGACTTGAACCCGTACGTCGTAAAACACACGCCCCTCAAACGTGCCTGTCTGCCTATTCCAGCACACTCGCATTTATTCTGTTGTTCGTTGATTTCTCAACTCAACGAGTGCTATTATATCATAGCACTTTTGAGTTGTCAATACTAATTTTGAAAAAAATTGTATTTTTTTAAAATTTAATGTTTTATACGTTTTAAACTAAAATAATAAGAGATAAGCAGAGGAAAAGCGTAAGTCATAAACAACTGCACTTTTCCTCACTTAATTAATCTTAATTTTAATCAAACAGCGAATCCATAAGGCTTTTTATTTTTTGACTGCGCTTTTCGGTTTCATCTTTGTCGAGAAAATAGCTGTTTTCTTCAAAACACAAAACGTCTCCCTCTTTTATGTTCTTTGGGAGGGATTTTACTTCAAGTGTAACAAAGTCGCCGTTTTCACACTCTAAAACGGCTTTATCTTCTTCTATTCTGTCTACTGTAAATTTTTTCATATTTTATCCTGCTTTCTTAATTGACTTCTCACCGCATTTTACGGAGATAGTTTTTCCGTCGGTGGAAAATACTACTGTTTTATCAATGTCTGTTCTGTAAATCTTGCAGTTAAATTCTTCAAGCAAATCAAGCGTTTCCCTGTGCGGATGACCGTATGAATTATCCTCTCCTGCCGAAATTACCGCATAGGACGGCTTTACTTCGTCAAGAAATTCCTCTGTCGTCGAGGTTGTGCTTCCGTGATGACCTACCTTTAAAACGTCTGCGCTGATGTCGGAATTGATTGTTTCAAGCTCCTTTTTCTCTGCATCTCCCGTAAAAAGGAATGTGTTGTCTTTATAGGTCAGCTTTATAACTGCCGAGCTGTTGTTGAGATTATCCTCGTCAATTGTAACAGGTGCAACAACATTGATTGTGTAGTCGCCTTCTTCGGCAATTGTAAGCCCTGCCTTTGCAGAGGTAATCTTAAGTCCCTTATCGGAAATTGATTCAAGCAGATTTTCATAGGTCTTTGTATTTGCCGCTGCCTTTGGCATATAGACAGAGCCTATATCCATATTTCTTACAATATATGCCATTGAACCGATATGGTCTGCGTGAGGGTGAGTAGCAACGAGATAATCAATTTTAGAGTATCCGCAATCGCCTATGTAATTTTTTATTCCCTCGCCGTGATAATTTTCGCCTGCGTCAATGAGCATAGTCTTTTCATCGGGAAGCTCAATAAAAATTGAATCGCCCTGACCTACGTCAAGAAAATGAACATTGAGCATACCTTTTTGAAATGCACTTTCCGAATAACTGTTATTGTTAAAGTTAACCGAGCAGGAGCAAAGAATCAGCAAAGAAAACAGCAACGATAAAAAAGACAAAAAGCGAATTTTTGCGCTGTGGTTTTGTTTCATATTATAACTCCGATTGTTTTGATATAATGTATTTTAACACACAAAACAAAAATTTTAAAGTGTTTTATTACTGACAAAAAACGGCAGACTTTTGTCCGCCGTTTTTTGCATACTATTTATTTTTAGAAGGATAATTAATACAAATCATCTGTCGGGATAATTCTGTACAGAGGTGCCTGTGAGTAGATTACTGGCTGGTCTGCGTGAAAAAATACTATTCCGTTTACGGGTGACTTAATTGTATCTACGGGTAATCCCGTGTACGGGTCTATAATCTCAGCAAGAGTATCGCCCTTTGTCACTCTTGTATTTACGTCTTTATATCTTATGAATATTCCTGAAACATTTGACTTTACGTTTACAAGGGTATGTCCCTCGATGAACTGTGAAACATAGCCCTGATGGCAGCTGTACTCTATGATTTCGTTTTTATTAAGGAAGCTTAAAACTGCGTTAATTGCTTCTCTTGCACTTGCAACGTCTATGCTGTCGGTTGCGTTGGTATATACGGAAAAAGCTTTTGTTTCCCACAACTGCCAGTTATAATTAAGCGTTGTTGTATCATACGGTCTTGCTTCACGCCTGAACACATAAGGTAAGGAATGTGTCGGGAGCACTTCTGCGCTGAAGCTCAAAGCAGACGTACTGACCTTCAAGCTCGTCACCGTGAGTTCCCGTTACAATGCTTATCCGCTTTTCATTTCCGTTAAGACCGCTCTGTGGAATCAGGCGGTTCTTATTTATCATCAGTGTTTCGTCAATCGGCAAACCGACGGACGCGATTGTCTGTATCATTTTACCCATCCTTTTATTTTTCTGTATTATACTTCTTCAACCGTTACCGATTCGGTCTGCATTTGACTGACAATTCCGTAAAACTTCCCTCGGATTACAGAGCAGTCGTTTGAATCTCTGCCGCAGGAAACCTTGATGTATTCATCATTTACAAGCTTGTTGGTCGGGTCAAAACCGTACCAGTAGCCGTTGCAGAGCACCTCTACCCAAGCGTGTGACGCTCCCTCGCCGAGCATCATTCCCACAACATAGCGAGCAGTTGAGCGCATTTACACGCTGAATAAGTCCCTTTTCGAGATATGAAAACTCCTTGTTGTCAATAATTCTCGGTATCGGGTCAAAAGGAAAAAGCTGTTCCTTGAACTCTCCGTTTTTGTATATTCCGAATTTTACGCCGTATCTTGCTAAAAGCTTGTTGATTGTATCTGCATTTCTGATAAGTCCATCCATATTTAATCCCCCAATAACACAGTCCTGACACACAATCCGAGCAACAGATTGCTGTTACAAAACTTATTCTGCCCGACCGTTTTGCAACGGTTTTCTGTAAAAAACAACAAAGGCGTTCTTACACTATGATGTGTAAAACGCCTTTGTTATGTGATTATTCTAACACCATTAACCTGAGTTGTCAATGATTTTTGCAAGATTATTTTGTTTTTCCTGCAATTTGATTTTTATTTATTAAGATTTCGACAATATCAAACTATAATTATGCAATATTTATTTAATTTATTGCAATTATGAAAGTTATGTGAAAACAGTCTGCATTTTCTTGACTTAAACTGCAAAGGTGGTATAATATACTAAAGTTAGTTTTATATCAAACTGTTTTATTTGAAACAAATCGGAGGTGATTTTATGGTATATAATTCGATAGCCGAATCAATCGGTCACGAGATTAAAGCAATTGACCACCTTATGCAAAGGAAGATGATTATGACTGCTTCAAAATCCGGACTTGACAAGGTTACAGTTATGCACGGCTGGATTATCGGTTATCTTGCTCACAACGCTGACAGGGACATATACCAAAAGGATATTGAGAGTGAATTTGCGATTTCCCGTTCAACTGTTACAAATATCCTTAAGCTTATGGAGAAAAAAGAGTATATTACAAGAGCGTCTGTCGCAAGCGACGCAAGGCTTAAAAAAATTGCTCTGACTGAAAAAGGAAAGCAAACAGTAAGCATACTTCAAAAAGCTGTTGATGAAAATGAAAGAAACTTTGACAGACTTCTTGATAAAGATGAAAAAGAAACCTTTTTACGCCTCGTGAAAAAACTGAGATACGGTCTTGAAAACAGCTAACTTTATATCATATAAAATGGAAGGAGTATGTATATTATATGATAAAAACTCTGGCAAAAAACATAAAGGGCTTTGTTAAAGAGTCTGTTCTGACGCCGTTGTTTATGATTCTTGAGGTTGTGGCAGAAATGCTTATTCCGATGATTATGTCTTCGATGATTGACGATGGAATCAACAAAGGTAATATGCAGCACATAATTACAACAGGTCTTCTGATGGGTGCCTGTGCGCTTATCGGACTTTTCGGAGGTGTTATGGGCGGCATTTACGGTGCAAAAGCATCGGCAGGCTTTGCAAGGAATCTGCGTATGGCTATGTTTGAAAATATCCAGTCATATTCATTTGCAAACATTGACAAATTTTCAACTGCCGGTCTTGTTACTCGACTTACCACAGATGTTACAAACATTCAGAACGCTTATCAGATGATTCTAAGAATGTGCTTCAGAGCACCTTTCAGCCTGATTATTGCAATGACAATGACATTTGTTATCAACGCAAAACTCGCATGTATTTATCTTATTGCAATTGTATTTCTTGCAATTGTACTTGGATTCCTGCTTAAATTCACCTATAAGTATTTCAGTCAGGTATTCGAAAAATACGATGAGCTGAACGCAAGCATACAGGAAAACGTGTCGGCAATCAGAGTTGTAAAAGCCTTTGTAAGAGAGGACCACGAAGTTAATAAATTCAACAGAGCCGCAAATAATCTTTACAAGCTTTTTGTAAAGGCTGAAAACGCAATGGTTTCTGTTTCACCGCTTATGATGCTGACAGTTTATGCCTGTATCATCGCAATAAGCTGGTTTGGTGCAAATATGATTGTAGGCAGTGAGCTTACAACGGGTGAGCTTACAAGTATGCTTACATACTGTATGAACATTCTTATGAGCCTGCTTATGGTTGCAATGGTTTTTGTTATGATTACAATGAGCCTTGCAAGCGCAAGACGTATTTCCGAGGTTCTTAACGAAGAATCAACGCTTAAAAATCCCGAAAATCCCGATTATAATGTTGAAAACGGAAGTATTGATTTTGAAAACGTATCGTTCAGCTACAATACTACAAGCGAAAAACCGATACTTAACAATATAAATGTTTCGATTAATTCGGGCGAAACAATCGGAATTATCGGCGGAACGGGCAGTTCAAAGACGAGCCTTGTAAACCTTATCGGCAGACTTTACGACGTTACGGACGGTGTTGTTAAGGTCGGCGGAAAAGACGTTCGTTCCTACGACCTTGAAACACTGCGTAACGAAGTTTCGGTTGTGTTACAATCAAATGTTCTGTTCAGCGGTACTATCCTTGACAATCTGCGCTGGGGCAACGAAAATGCAACCGAAGAAGAATGTATCAACGCCTGCAAACTTGCGTGCGCTGACGACTTCATTCAGTCTTTCCCCGACAAGTACAACACCTATATTGAACAGGGCGGTACAAACGTTTCGGGCGGACAGAAGCAAAGACTCTGCATTGCAAGAGCGTTGCTTAAAAAGCCTAAAATTCTTATTCTTGATGACTCGACAAGTGCCGTTGACACAGCAACCGACGCAAGAATCAGAAAGGCTTTCCGTGACGAAATTCCGGACACAACGAAGATTATTATTTCTCAGAGAATTTCAAGCGTTCAAAACGCCGACAAAATCATCGTTATGGACGACGGCGAGATAAGCGCAATAGGAACGCACGACGAGCTTATAAATTCAAGTCCGATTTACAGCGAAATCTACTCCGCACAAACAGGCGGAAGCGGCGACTTTGACAAGAAAGGAGAGCTGTAATATGAGAGGTCCGAAACCACCCGTGAATAAACACAACTCCGCAGCAGGCGTAAAGGTTAAGAATCCGATGAAAACGCTGAAACGGTTAATCGGAATAATTATGAAAAAGTACAAATTCCATATGATTTTTGTATTTATATTCATTCTGCTGAGTGTTTTTGCAAATGTACAGGGAACGCTGTTTATTCAGACGCTTATTGACGATTATATAACTCCTATGATTGGCCGGCTAAACCCCGACTTTACTCCCCTGCTTATGGCTATTGCAAGAGTTGCTGTATTCTATTTACTCGGTGCAGGCGCAACATTTGCTTACTCAAAAATTATGGTATATGTTACACAGGGAACTATGCGTGACCTGAGATGCGACATATTCTCGCATATGGAGAGTCTGCCGATTAAGTATTTTGATACACACAAGCACGGCGATATTATGAGCGTCTACACTAACGACGTTGATACACTGCGCCAGATGATAAGCCAGAGCCTTGTGCAGATTTTTTCAAGCGTAATTACTATTGTATCCGTACTTGCAAGTATGATTGTTTTAAGTATTCCTCTTACACTGCTTACGCTGTTTATGGTATTTGTTATGCTGTTTGTCGTGAAGAATCTTGCAGGCAAGAGCGGAAAATACTTTCTTGCACAACAGACTGACCTCGGCAAGGAAAACGGCTATATAGAAGAAATGATGAAAGGTCAGAAGGTAGTAAAGGTTTTCAATCACGAGAAAAAGAGCATTGAAGAGTTCAAAGAGCTTAACGACAAGCTATTTGACAGCGCATATAATGCAAACAAATTTGCAAATATCATTATGCCGATTAATGCACAGTTAAGCAATGTAAGCTATGTTCTCTGTGCTATTCTCGGCGGTGTGCTTGCGCTGACAGGCTTCGGCGGCTTTACACTCGGAAAACTTGTAAGCTTCCTGACGTTCAACAAGAACTTCAGTCAGCCTATCAATCAGGTAAGCCAGCAGTTCAACAGCATTATTATGGCTCTTGCAGGTGCAGAGCGTATATTCAAGCTTCTTGATGAAAAGAGTGAAAAAGATAACGGCTATGTTACGCTTGTAAATGCAAAGAAAGAAAACGGCAAGCTTACGGAAACCGAAGAACATACAGGACTCTGGGCATGGAAGCACGTTCATCAGGCAACAGGTGAGGTTGAATACAAGGAGCTTCATGGTGCTCTTGTTATGGACGACGTTGATTTCGGATATAATGACGACAAAATGGTGCTCCACAACATTGACATTACTGCCGCACCGGGTGAGAAAATCGCATTTGTCGGCTCGACGGGCGCCGGCAAAACTACAATCACTAACCTGATTAACCGCTTTTATGATATTCAGGACGGCAAAATCAGATATGACGGCATTAATATCAACAAAATCAAAAAATCCGATTTAAGACGTTCGCTCGGTATTGTTTTGCAGGACACTCACCTGTTCACCGATACCGTAATGGAGAATATCCGTTACGGCAGACTTGACGCAACGGACGAAGAGGTTATTGCCGCCGCAAAGCTCGCAAACGCAGACTCGTTTATCCGCAAGCTGCCTGACGGCTACAACACCGTTTTAAAGGGTGACGGCGGAAACTTAAGTCAGGGACAAAGACAGATGCTCGCTATTGCAAGAGCGGCTGTTGCCGACCCGCCTGCACTGATTCTTGACGAGGCAACAAGCTCGATTGATACAAGAACAGAAAAGATGGTTCAGGACAGTATGGATAAGCTTATGAAGGGCAGAACAACATTTGTTATTGCCCACAGACTTTCTACTGTTAAGAATTCTGACTGCATTATGGTGCTTGAGCAAGGACGTATTATTGAACGTGGAACACACGACCGGCTCATTGAACAGAAGGGCAAGTATTATCAGCTTTACACAGGCAAGACCGCATAAGACTAATAAATAAAACAGGGATATACTTGAATTGATAATTCAGGTATATCCCGTTTTTAGTGTTATCTAAGGAAACACTGATTAAATCGTTTGTGCATATTGCGCCGTCAGATTTTTTGTTAGGTTGCACAAATAAACCGCAGTAATGCTGACGCATTACGAGGATTTTTTGGGCAAGCTGGCGGAAAATATGCAAGCAAGATGTGCAAACAGCTTTTAGTGTGATTTATTCAGTGGTTCCCTAACTTTATATAATGCACATAAATGCGCTCATTGTGCCACGCTTGCCCTTTGTTGCACGGTGGCTCCATAACAGCTCGCTGTTGCAGTTGGTGCATACGTCGCTTACTGTTATATTCTCATTCTTTACACCTGAAGCAACAAGGATTTGTCTGTTGGTTTCAAGCAAATCTATCATATATTTTCCGTTTTCCTTCGAAAAAACAAATCGACTGCTGTCAAGGTCACTCAGTGCGTAAAAATTATCTGCGCAGGGTTTGTCAACTTCGTAACAGCATACAGAGATTGCAGGTCCGATTGCGGCAACAATATCGGCAGGATTTGTGCCGTACAGCTCACTCATCTTATTTACTACCTTTTCCCCTATTCTGCCTACAGTGCCTCTCCAGCCTGCGTGAGCAAGACCGATTGCCCTTTGCTTTGTATCGACAAAAAACAGCGGTGTGCAGTCGGCGTAGTACGTAACAAGCGTAACACCTTTTTCGTTCGTTATAAGTGCGTCAACGCTCTGTAAATCACGGGGTTTGTAGATACCTGTACCCTTGTTTTCGGAAGTCACCGCACGAACAAAGGTGTTGTGGTCCTGAGCTGACGCTGTCAGTGAATCAAAATCAAAGCCTGCGCTTTTGCAGATGCGCTTATAGTTCTCGGTCACGCTTTCGGGATTATCTCCCCTGTTGAACGCCAGATTCATTGAAGTAAATTCGCCCTCTGAAACTCCGCCGAGTCGTGTTGAAAAAGCGTGATTAATAAATTTTATTTCCGATAAGGAATTATATGTAAGATACGGTACTGTATCTGCGTTATTAAGCGTCATTGTTTTTGATTGAAAATTCAAGTGGATTCGCCTCCGTAATGCAAGAAAAAATATACCCCTTGAAACTATTGAAACTTAATGTTATAATAAAGAAACATGGGGTGATTATAATGAAGAAAAAGCTATTTGGTCAGAATATTATGCCTGACTGTTCATACTGCGAGAACGCCGTAATTGAAAAAGAAATGGCTTACTGCAAAAAAGGCAAGCGTATTCAGAACAGCAAATGCAGAGCCTTTAGATATGACCCGCTTATGAGAGTTCCGAAAACTTCGACCTTCAACAAAAAATACAGTGCAGATGATTTTAAAATCTGATTATTTTATGATGTTTAAAAAGCTTTATCAGAAATGATAAAGCTTTTTTGTTTGATATATAATCTGTTACGCAAGCTGAAAGTCCTTTATGTAGCTGTCAATTGACTTTTTGATTATTTCCTTTGCCTTTTTTACTCCGCTGATTTCGGTAACGGAAGTTGTTTTGCCTGCTTCAAGCGACTTGTAAACCTGGAAAAAGTGCTGAATTTCCTCAAAATAATGCTTGGGAAGTTCCTTTATATCGCTGTAGCAGTTGTAGTTCGGGTCGTTTACGGGTACTGCAATAATCTTTTCATCACAGCTGTTGTTATCAATCATATTGAGTACGCCGATTGGCTTGCACTCAACAAGCGTCATAGGCTGAATGGTTTCACTGCAAAGCACCAGAACGTCGAGCGGGTCGCCGTCCTCGGCAAAGGTTCTGGGAATAAAGCCGTAGTTTGCCGGATAGTGAGTTGAGGTAAACAGAACTCTGTCAAGCTTTAAAAGTCCTGTTTCCTTGTCAAGCTCGTATTTATTCTTGCCGCCCTTTGAAATTTCAATAACAGCGTAAAACTTATCTGTTGTTATTCTCTTTGGAGAAATGTCGTGCCAGATATTCATAATTTATCGTCACCCTTCTAAATTTCAATTAAGTTTAAATTTATACCCATTGTTATTATTATAAAATAAGTAACACACATTGTCAAGGCAACGTGTGTTTTATGATGATTACTTATTATCCTTGTGCTTTCTGTTTTCCTTTCGCAGAGGATTAATGTCGGAAAAATTGTTTTTGGCACATTTAATAAGATTCAGCAGTGTTGTAATAATCAGCGACCTTGTCTTGTTATCCATATTCTTAAGCGACTTGAAAATTATGCCCGAATTTGACTTCCAGTTATCAGCTATCTCGTTAAAGGTTTTATTCTCGGTACTTTTTAGAATAGAGAATATTCCCTCAATCAATGTTTTTCTCTGCTGTTCATCCATATCAGACACAAGTTCGGTCAAGGTATGGTCGAAAAATGCGCTAGTATTCGACATTGTGCTGAGTGTTTCAAAGTTATTTCGCTTTATCTCCCACGAATAGATGTCGTGCTGTAGAAAGCCTTTCTGATTGCTTTTTACAATTGTATACTCCTCTGCGTGTTCAAACATCATTCCGAAAATTGATGATTGCGGAACATATGTGTGGATTTTACTTATCATCGACTTATATCCGCTTTGTTCAATCACCTTGCTGTCAAATCCCGGTCCGTCGTGATTGTATACTCCGTCAATCCTGTTCTGTATTTCAGGCTTGCAGAAAATTGACGCATAAACCGCAAGGTTTCCTCCCTTTGAGTGACCGCCGAGAATAAATCTTCCGCTCAGACTTTTTGATGCCTGTTCAAGATATTTCATCGCAGTCTGCTGTGACGGCAGAGGAAACATATAGTACATATTAAAGTCTTCCTGCCAGCCGACAATTGTATTGTCGGTTCCTCGGTAGGAAATATAATGGCAATAATCGGAAATTTCAATTACAACAGCCGAAAACTGCATCTGCTTTTCTCTCTCGACTATGTTGACGTAGCCTGAAAGCTTCATATTTTTAAAACGCTCTGACTCTGCACAGGCTTTTAAAAGCTGAGTGTCGCCCTCCCAGAGAATTTTATCGTCGTTTATATCGGAAGCAAAAAATTTTTCGCAGGAATTATTTATCGTGATTTTATCGTTTATATCAGCCGATACAATATCGTCAAAAGGAAAATACGAAAGACGTGACAGAATGAGTGCGTCAACGTCATTAAATGAGTCGTTTTTAATGCTCAAATCTCCACGCCAGTCAAAATAATCAAATACATTGGGCATAAGAACACCTCCGTTTTTATATCAGTATATTACAATATTTTTAAAGTGTTTTCAAGTCGAGTGCCTCAAAATGCAAATCGGGCAGACAGTGTGATATTAATAAACCTATTTTGCCCGACCGTTTCGGCGTAATTTTCTGCAAAGTTAAAAACGGACGCCGAAGCGTCCGCTTTTTATTCCTGCTTTAATTCAAGCTCTTTTAACTTTTTATCTTCCGCTTTTTTGTCTTTTGTATAGTAAGAGAACGGAGCTGAAATTACAATTGCACCGTAGTAGGTAACAAGTCGCCACAATAAAATTGCAGGCTTGATTTTGTTGACACCGCCGAGCACAAAGAACTGACCGAAGTACATAGTAAACGCAAGCTCTGCACCGCCCGAAGCACCGGGTAAAGGTACGAGATTTGACGTAAACAGAACAAACGACTGAATACAGATGAAGTCAAGCAGATTCGGGATTGCAGCACCGTTTGATGCGGCAACCTCAGGCATACCAAATGAAATATAGATAAAATACGGAACAGAAAGAATTGCGAGAACCTGAACCATAACGAGCAGATATGTACTTGCAAGCAGCTTTGGATTTTTAAACAAAGCCTTGTTTGCCTGATGAAACATTGAAACCTCGTTGTAAAGGCGCTCAATCTTCTGTTCGGGATTCTTAACGAATTTGAACTTTTTCATTATTTTATAGATTAGCCTTATCATTTTATTTGTAATACCCTTGCAAAATGACACAACAAGGAACAAAGCAGTAACTATAAGTTGAACGGAAAATCCGAAAGCAATGAACAAGGTTGACCATATGCTTGTAAACGCACTCTGAAAATATTCAAACTTGAATATTACTGCAAATACGCTGAAAAGCGTTGTTACAATCTGATATACAATAAACTTCTGCGTCATACAGGCAGAGCCGAAGCCTACGCCGATATTCTTTTTAGACATAAGGTAAAGCTGCATTGGCTGACCGCCTGTGTTTGACGGCGTTATCGCTCCGAAAAATACGCCGACAAAAGCAACCTTCAGCGCATCCAAAAAACGAAAATCCTTATATTGTGACCGAACAAAAATCAGCGTGACAAACGTATCTATTAAAATATTAAAATCGTAAACAAGGAAAGCGATAATTATCCAACCGAGGCTGAAGCTGTTCGGTGTTGAGAGCAAATCGATAAGTCCGTCCTCCGAAACAAAAAAGAACACAGCGAGATATATAGTTATGCCAAATACAATCAGATTAAAAATAAGCTTTCCGCTTATTCTGAACTTTTTTTTCTTTTTTTCCAAAATAATCTTCTCCAAAAACAGAATATCTATGAAAATGCAGAGAGTGCATAAATTTAAAATTAAGAGTTTTTACCTTAACATTAATATGATACAAAGTTTTGGCAAAAAAAGCAAGAAAAAAATAGCAACAGTATTGTAAACTATACGTACATTTTTGTAAAAAAGTACATTTTTGCTTACATACAAATGAAAATATACCTAACTGAGATTTTAATTGTTGTAAATAAAAGGACAATATGGTATAATAAAGTAAGAATTTGATAAGGTGATGTAATGGGATTTTTTGATGTTGTAAATGTTTACGGACTGCTGTTTGCGGTTATTCTTGCAGTACCTCACGTAGTTTATGCAAGAACTCATAATTATGATTTAAAAGTAATCAACAACCGTGCTATGCTCTACATTGAGCGCACAGGCAAATATTGCAGTCTTTTCCTTATGGGAATAAACATAGGCGTACTTGAGCAAGGCTTTACTGCTCCGATAATGGAAGTCTACTGGCTGATTTCAACATCTGTGCTGACAGTAATTTACGTTGTGGTGTGGATAGTTTTCTTTAAAAAGGAAACAAAGGGATTTGCCTATCTGCTAACAATTACTGCCGCATTAATTGTTATTCAGAGCGGTCTTTTACAGGTCAAGACACTGCTATTAACGGCAGGAATTGTGTATCTCATCGGAGAACTGTATATAACATCACAAGCATTTAAAGATTAAAGGAATGGATTAAAATGAACGTAATAATGCTCCTTAAACCAAAGGATACCGTAAAATATATTTATGACAACTACACTCTAAGACAGGGACTTGAAAAAATGCGTGCCCACGGATACACTGCTATTCCCGTAATAAACACTGACGGAGAGTATGTGGGAACGGTAAACGAGGGCGATTTTCTTTACAATATTATTGATAAAGGAAATCAAAGAATTAAAGACCTTGAAAAATATTATGTGCGTGACATAATACGAAAGGATTTTAACCCTGCCGTTAAGATTAATGTTAGTATGGACGAGCTGCTGCAAAGGGCAATGAAACAGAATTTTATACCGGTTACCGATGCAAGAGGAAGCTTTATCGGTATTGTGACAAGACAGGATATAATTAAATATTTTACAGAAATGCCGCATTCACAGTGAATGCGGCATTTAATTTACAGTGTTTATTATTTAGTTTTACCGATATCGTGTCTGAAGTGTGCGCCCTCAAAATTGATTTTGTCAACTGCGGCATATGCCTTTTCAAGTGCCTCGTCAAGAGTTTCTGCTCTTGCGGTTACACCGATAACTCGTCCGCCGTTGGTGTAGAATTTACCGTTTTCGTACTTTGTTCCTGCGTGGTAAACTGTTGCACCCTCAACCTGACCGTTATCGTCAAGACCGAACATCTCGATTCCCTTTTTGTAGGAAACGGGATAGCCGCCGCTTGCCATTACTACGCAAGCCGCCGCACCGTCATACCACTGAATGTCGATGTCGGAAAGCTTTTCGTCAATTACTGCTTCGCAGATATCAACGAGGTCGGTTTTGAGTCTGGGAAGAACAACCTGTGCTTCGGGGTCACCGAAACGTGCGTTGTATTCGATAACCTTGGGACCGTTCGGAGTAATCATCAAGCCGAAGTACAGACAACCCTTGAAAGGTCTGCCCTCTTTATTCATTGCGTCAATTGTAGGCTTGAAGATAGTTTCCATACATACGTCGGCGATTTCGTCTGTGTAATACGGGTTTGGGCTGATTGTGCCCATTCCGCCTGTGTTAAGACCTTCGTCGTTGTCGTAGGCACGCTTATGGTCCTTGGAGCTTACCATAGGCTTTACGCACTTGCCGTCTGTAAAAGCGAGAACGGAAACCTCAGGTCCTGTCAAGAACTCTTCAATTACGATATTATTGCCCGAGTCACCGAACTGCTTGTCCTCCATAATCGACTTGATTGCAGAAACAGCCTCGTCAATTGTCTGAGCAATGATAACGCCCTTGCCGAGTGCAAGACCGTCAGCCTTGACAACTACGGGAGCTGTGTTTTCAGCTTTTACATACTCAATTGCTTTGTCTGCGTTATCGAAAACCTCGTATTTTGCTGTGGGAATGTTGTATTTTTTCATAAGGTTCTTTGAGAAAACCTTTGAAGCCTCAATAATTGCGGCTTTTGCGTTTGGACCGAAAGCACGGATTCCTGCATCTTCAAAAGCGTCAACCATACCTGCGGCAAGTGGGTCGTCGGGAGCAACAAATGCAAGGTCAATTGCGTTTTCCTTTGCAAACTTAACCATTGCCTCCTTATCCATTACGCCGATGTTTACGGTTTCGGCATCTCTTGAGATACCGCCGTTGCCGGGTGCGCAGTAGAGCTTTGTACATTTCGGACTTTCAAGCAGTTTTCTTATAAGAGCGTGTTCTCTTCCGCCCGAGCCAATCATTAAAATATTCATAGCAGCACCCCGTATCAGTGATGGAAAAGTCTGATTCCCGTAAAGGACATTGTCATATTGTACTTGTTGCAGGTTTCGATTACATTGTCGTCACGGATTGAGCCACCCGGCTGTGCAACGTACTGAACGCCTGAACGCTTTGCTCTTTCGATATTGTCGCCGAACGGGAAGAAAGCGTCTGAGCCGAGTGAAACGCCGCTGAAATTAGCTAGCCACTCTTTCTTTTCCTCTTTTGTAAGGGGTTCGGGCTTTGTTGTGAAGAACTGCTGCCATACGCCGTCAGCGAGAACGTCCTCGTAATCGTCGGAAATGTAAACGTCAATTGTGTTATCTCTGTCGGGACGTCTGATATTTTCAACAAATGGAAGATTCATTACCTTCGGATGCTGTCTTAAAAACCAGATGTCAGCCTTGTTGCCAGCAAGACGTGTGCAGTGGATTCTTGACTGCTGACCTGCACCTACGCCGATAGCCTGACCGCCCTTTGCGTAGCAAACGGAGTTTGACTGAGTATATTTAAGTGTGATAAGAGCGATAAGAAGGTCACGCTTTGCCTCCTCGGGAAGCTCCTTGTTTTCTGTTACGATATTCTGCATAAGCATTGCTTCATCAATTTTAAGTTCGTTTCTGCCCTGCTCAAATGTTATTCCGAAAACGTCCTTGTGCTCAATAGGAGCAGGAACGTAATTGGGGTCGATTTTTACAACGTTGTATGTTCCCTTTCTCTTTGTTTTCAAAACCTCAAGAGCCTCGGGAGTGTAATCGGGAGCGATGATTCCATCGGAAACCTCTCTCTGCAAAAGGCGTGCTGTCTGAACGTCGCAGGTATCTGAAAGAGCTACCCAGTCGCCGTAGGATGACATTCTGTCTGCACCTCTTGCCATTGCATAAGCTGAGGCAATCGGAGAAAGCTCCAAATCATCTACAAAATAAATCTTCTTTAAGGTGTCGGAAAGCTCAGTTGCAACTGCGGCACCTGCGGGGCTTACGTGCTTGAATGAAGCTGCGGCAGGAAGTCCTGTTGCAGCCTTGAGTTCCCTTACAAGCTGCCACGAATTGAAAGCGTCGAGAAAGTTAATGTAGCCTGGTTTGCCGTTCAAAACCTCAACAGGTAAATCCTTGCCGTCCTGCATAAAAATTCTTGACGGCTTCTGATTGGGGTTACAGCCGTATTTTAAGGCGAGTTCGTTCATTTTTATCGTCCTTTCTGATTACAGAATTATTTATTCTTATTGATTATTCTTGACTCTGATGTATTTGTTGCAATGTCAATATAGCGTACAAAGAGAGAAACCTTGTTGTCCTCGTTGAGAGCGTTCCAGATTTTCTCTGCGAATGTGTCAATGTCATCGTTGCCAATTTCAACTAAAGTCGGCTCACCCTCAAAGCTCGGGAGCGGATTGCCGTCACTCATATAGGTGTGGATAAATCTGCCAAGACCTGCAAGGGGTGAATCGTAAGTAAAAGTATATCTCTCACAGCAGTCGGGGTTGCCGTCTGCACTCTTGAGAATTGACATTGCGTAGTTCATCTTACCGTCAGTACACTTTACAATACCCGAAATTCGAGGTGTGTAGTTAGGGCCGTCAGGCTCAAATTCACGTGTGCGAAGCGACTGCTCAAAGGTCATCTGCTGATTCATAAGGTCATAGATTGTGTCGGTCTGGTCGCCGTTTGTGACAATCGTCTTGTTGCCGAGCACTCTTACTGGTGAATAGATGATAAGCGAGGGGTCAACAAGCTTTGACGGGTCAAAAGCCTGTGTTTTGATGCCGTCCTCGGTTTCAACAAAAACTCTATTTCTGCTGTTTTCACTTCTGCCCATAATGAAGTATGCGATTACAGCCTTTGTGCCGTCTGCACTTCTGCCGATTACTATACCTCTGCCGGGGTACGTAGTTGATGAAATGTCGTTAAAAAGAGATACGGGTTTCATAATTTGCCTCCGATTAGTCAAGAATTTCGGTTTTGTTGTCTTTTACTATAATTTTATCTTCGCAGAAAAGCGAAACAGCCTTGGGAAGAATTTTCCATTCAGCCTGCTCCATAACTCTTTTCTGTAAAACTTCGGGAGTGTCGCCGTTTTGAATTTCAACAGCTTTCTGAATGATAATAGGACCGCCGTCGCAGACTTCGTTGACAAAATGAGCCGTTGCGCCTGTTACCTTGACGCCCTTGCTAAGAGCCGCCTCGTGCACCCTGAGTCCGTAATAGCCCTCTCCGCAGAAGGACGGGATAAGAGAGGGATGAATATTGATAATCTTGTTTTCAAACGCTGAAATAACCTTACTTCCGAGAATTGTCATAAAGCCCGCAAGCACGACAACATCAGCATTTTTACTCTTTAAAAGCTCTGTCAAGGCATTGTCATATTCGTCAAATTCCGCAAAATCCTTACGTCTTATTACTTCTGTGGGAATATTATTATTCTCAGCACGTGTTAGGGCATAAGCGTTGGGATTAGAGGAGATTACGCAGGAAATTTTACCGTTCTTAATCTCTCCCCTGTTTTGTGCGTCGATAAGCGCTTGCAGATTTGTGCCGCCGCCCGAGACTAAAACTACAATATTTTTCATTATTCAAACACTACTCCGTCATTGCCCTCAACAACTTCTCCGAGGATTACTGCGTCTTCACCGTTTGCCTTTAAAACTTCAAGTGCCTTGTCAGCGTTTTCTTTTGCTACGGCTGTAATCATTCCGACGCCCATATTGAATGTATTGAACATATCGTGCTCGGAAATGTTGCCTACTCTCTGCATAAGCTTGAAGATAGGAAGCACGGGAATGCTGTCCTTTTTGATTTTAGCGGTGAGTCCGTCTTTGAGCATTCTGGGAATGTTCTCATAGAAACCGCCGCCTGTGATATGAGAAATTGCCTTTACCTTAACCTCATTTATAAGAGCAAGGATAGGCTTTACATAGATTTTTGTTGGTGTGAGCAGAGTTTCACCGAGGGGCTTATCAAGCTCGGGATATTCTGCGTTGATTGTTGTTTCGTCAATGCCGAAGATTTTTCTTACAAGTGAAAAACCATTTGAGTGAACACCGGAGGAACGAAGTCCGATAAGTACGTCGCCTGCTTTGAGGTCTGAGCCGTCAATAAGCTTTGGCTTGTCGGCAATACCTACGCTGAAGCCTGCAACGTCGTACTCGTCAAGCGGCATAAGTCCGGGATGCTCGGCTGTTTCGCCGCCGATAAGGGCACAGCCTGACTGAACACAGCCTTCTGCGATACCCGATACGATTTCTGCAACCTTTTCGGGGATATTCTTTCCGATTGCAATGTAGTCAAGGAAAAACAAGGGCTGTGCGCCACAGCAGATAATATCGTTTACGCACATAGCAACAGCGTCAATTCCGATTGTGTCGTGCTTGTCAAGCAGAAAAGCAAGCTTGATTTTTGTGCCCACGCCGTCTGTGCCGCTTACTAAAACAGGCTCCTCCATTCCCTTGAAATTGGGAGCAAACAGTCCGCCGAAGCCGCCTATACCCGAAACCACACCGTCAATTTTTGTGCGGGCAACGTGTTTTTTCATCAGCTCGACCGCCTTGTAACCTGCGGTTACGTCAACGCCTGCTGCCTTGTAACTTTCTGAAAAGCTGTTCATTGTAATCCTCCGTTATTTTTTATTTATTTTTTTAGCGTATTTATCAACAAATATTGTTCTCGGAATTTCCGCATTGTAGCTGCCACTGAAGCAACCGTCGCAAAGGTCAATATTTGCATTCTCTGCGATTTTTCTGACATCTTCAAGGCTTAAATATCCGAGTGAATCAGCACCGATAAGCTCTCTGATTTCTTCAATGGACAATCTATTTGCAATAAGGCTGTCTTTATCACGAATGTCAATTCCGAAGTAGCAGGGGCAGATAAAAGGAGGTGAGCTGATAAGCATATGAACTTCTTTTGCTCCTGCGTCACGCATAAGCTTTACAATATGCTTTGACGTTTCACCTCTGACAATTGAGTCGTCAATTATAACAACTCTCTTGCCCTCTACGTTTGCTTTGAGTGCGGAAAGTCGGGTCTGCAAAAGACGCTTTTTCTTGTCCTTGCCTGTTCCTACTGTTCTTCCTATGTATTTATTCTTTACAAATCCTGTTCCGTATGGGATTCCCGAAGCCTTTGCATAGCCCTGAGCGGCAATAATTCCCGAATCGGGAACACCGCATACCATATCGGCTTTTATGGGGAATTCCTTGTAAAGCAGTTCGCCTGCCTTAAAACGTGCGTTATGAACGCTTACACCGTCAATCACGCTGTCGGGACGAGCAACGTAAACGTATTCAAAAAGACAAAGCGACGTCTTTTCGACAGTCATTCTTGCCTTGTAGCTGTGGAAGCCGTCTTCGTCAATTACAATCATTTCGCCCGGCTCAACGTCTCGGATAAACTCTGCGCCGATACTGTCAAACACACAGCTTTCAGACGAAATAACGTAGCTGTTCTTAATCTTGCCAACGCATAACGGACGGAAACCGTACATATCACGAAAACCGATAAGACGGGTTGGTGCGCAGATTACGGTAGAATATGCGCCCTTGAGCCTGTCCATTGAGCGAAGAACAGCGTCCTCCAAATTTTCGGTGTAGCACCTTTCTGATGCGATTACATAAGCCATAAGCTCAGCGTTGGAGTTTGACTGGAATATTGCGCCGCCACGCTCAAGCTCTATTCGGATTTCGGGAAAATTTGTGATTGAGCCGTTGCTTGCAATTCCGATTGAGCCCTCTTTATATCTTAAAACAAGGGGCTGATTTGAAGCACGGTCAAGGCTTTCGTTAGAAGTATAACGAACGTGACCGATAGCTATTTTGCCGTTTTTAAGCTTTGAAAGCGTTTTTGATGTAAACACCTCGGAGACCATACCGAGCTCCTTGACGGTTGAAAACTCGCCCTCAGAATTCACGGTAATTCCTGCGCTCTCCTGTCCCCTGTGCTGGAGACCGAAAAGAGCGTCGTGAGTGATTGCAACGCTTTCGAGGTCGTCGTCATTTCTGTAGATGCCGAAAACACCGCATTCATCGTTAAACTTATCAAGTTTTGTATCTATGTCAACAAAATTCTTAATCAAAGTTCTGCCACCTTAAGCTGCATTGCCTTGTCCTTTTCGGCAACGCCGTTTTCCATTTCTTTTTTCATATTTTCAAGCTTTTCTGCAAGCGTATCGTCAGAAAGCGCAAGCATTTCTACGGCAAGAATTGCAGCGTTAGCCGCACCGTCAACCGCAACGGTTGCAACGGGAATTCCTGTAGGCATCATAACTGTGGCAAGAAGTGCGTCCATACCGTCAAGCTGTGCTGATTTGCAGGGGATTCCGATTACGGGAAGAGTAGTTTTTGCGGCAAGCACACCTGCAAGATGAGCCGCCATTCCTGCGGCTGCAATAATTACGCCAAAGCCGTTTTTCTTTGCGTTTGCCGAAAACTCGATTGCAGCGTCGGGTGTTCTGTGAGCGCTCATTACGTGCACCTCGTACTCAACGCCGAATTCCTTTAACTTTTTGACAGCCTTTGATACTACGGGAAAATCACTGTCTGAACCCATTATGATTGCAACTTTCTTCATAATATGCTCCTTAGTCGTGTATTTTATAGCCTGACAAGAATTAATCATACTTGCCGAGTATAACTATTATATTATATTAAAAATACGTCGAAATTTCAATAGAATATGCTAATTATTTTCATAAACAGCTACAAATCGGGAAATATTTCCGTAATCAGTAATATTTTAATCTGTAGGCTGAGTTGTAAGCGTATAATCGGAACCGCTTGTTTCATACGGTCTTTCCGATGAAATCAATCCCTCCGTTGTAATTCCTGTTTCATTTACGTCCTGCATATGAGGGAACAGAAAATTCATTTTGTCGTCGTCAAAATGCTTGTCAAGGTACTTGTCAAAGCTGTTTGAGGCAGGAATTCCGTCCTCACGCTGAGTCCAGCGGTAGGTTGCAGACACTGACATAAAGGCATTGAACAGCATAAAGATAATCAGAAATGTTGTGATTATCGAGCCTGCACGCTTCGGGATTTTTTCAATAAGCTTTGACGCCCATGGGTAAAGATAGCGCACCCACACAAGACCGAGAAAGCCCCAGATAAGCGCATACATAAGATTCGTTCTTCCGTCGAGGTTAAAGGCAGTATTGCTGTAGTCCCACGAAACAGTACCGAAAAGCGTTTCCTGAAACCACGAACAGAAGTATTCAAAACCTGCTCCGACTACTGCGCTGATAACAAAAATGAGCGTATCGCTTAGCTTATAAAGCTTGTACAAAACAGCTGTTAAAAAGCATGCTCCGCCGCCGTAGACGGGAATAAACGGACCGTAAACCATTCCGACACGGATTTCAAAATGGCCTTCGGCAAAAAGCGCCCAGATTGTTTCAAACAGAGTTCCGAGCATTGAACCGAATAGGAAAAGATAAAACAGCTTTGTAAAGCAAAACCCGAATGCAAAAGGTTCTTCGTTTTTGTTTTCGTACACCTGAGTGTATTCCTTCATATTATCGGTTTTGATTTCATCAAGCTTTGCCGCAATCTGCTTTACATACGCAGTATTTTTCAGCTCAGGGAATGCCGATACAAGCCTTCTTCGCAAAATATTTTCGGTAAAAAGCTTGTTGTAATTGCTTTCAAGCTCGTCAATTTTCTCCTGAGGTACATCGCTGCCGAGCAAGCTTGAAACACCGTTTAGCTTTTTGATTCTGTGCTGTAATCTAAGAGTTGTGATTATTGAAAAAACATAGTCAATCAGAATAAGCAGGCAGATTGAAAGAACAAGAATAAGGCTTACGAGAAACGGAATAAGCTCAAGCACGGAATTTAGAATCGGAATTAAAACTCCGACAAGAATTGTTCCCATAATTCCAAGCAAAAGTGAATACGGCAGGGTTATATAGCTGCCGATATTAAGCTTCATATCGCTGAAATCCCAAGGCCTGAATCCAAGCACTTTTTCAGTAAAAAAGCCGATAAGAATAACAACAAGCGACAATATTACGCAGCTTCCGAAAAATAAAATAAACTTATTATCCTGAAAATGATTTAGCGCAAGATAGCAAATTACTGCTCCGACTCCGTAGGATGGGCAGAACGGAGAAGTAAGAAAGCCCTTGTTGTAAAATTTTCTTTCTTCAAACAGCGTTCTGATGCCGTTTATAACCCAGCCGCAGAAAGAAAAAATTACAAAATACCACAGAAGATTTAAAATTAACATACCCTACCCCTTTATTATGATGTCATTTTTTGTTGTATAAACTATAATTCAGTACAACGTTGACGTAGGGACACGGCTTGCCGTGTCCAAATAAAAATTGCGTTGCAATTTTTATGAATGGGACGTGTGGGAACCCGTCCCCTACGAAAATATTTGTTAGTTAAAATAATTTTGATATAATCGGTTAAGTTTAATAGTTAAATACGGACACGGCACGCCGTGTCCCTACGACTGTAATACAAACGTTTGTGCAAAATCGTCGCTCAAAAAACGTTAACGATATATCAATCTATAATTCGGGCAACCGTTTTATCCAAACAATCCGATTTTTC
>DXYG01000109.1 GCA_019415925.1 Clostridiales bacterium | reverse complement strand
CTTAATTAACGATACTGAGAATCGAAAAAGGAAATAATAAATCTGCGAACAATTTTCAAAAGTCTCAATTTCCCATAAATCCTTAACTTTTCTTTATTTAGAAAATACTAAAAAAAATATAACCATATTTCCTAAAAAGTACTTGTAAAAATAATCAATTTGATATATAATGTAATTACTCAAATAATGAGTAATCAAAAAGGAGGAATTAGCGATGAAAAAATCATCCAAAATCATCAGCCTTGCTCTTTCAGTAACAATGGCAGCTTCCTGTTTTGCAGGTTTTTCAATTTGTTCTGCATCAGCAGCCGATGACGAAACAAAAGTTTATTTCGAAGTTCCCACACTCGAGTCATGGGGAACAACAAATGAAAAGAAGGTTTTCTGCCATATGTATAACGTATACGGCGGTACTCCTCTTAAGGAAACATCTTGGCAGTCAAAGTCTGAGCAGTGCAAGAAAGATGATGCAACAGGTCTTTTCTACTTTGATACTTCAAAGATCGGAACAATTGAAGAAGGCGCTGATTATGCACTCCTCTTCTCAACAGTTGATACAAACGGTGGCTCTCACCAGACAGGCAACATTACATTTGCCAAAGAGTGCCTCGGTGATGTAGTTTACGTAACAGGCGATATGGTTGAAAACACCGAAGATTCATCAAAGATGGACTTTGAAGGCGCTTGGAGAAATAATTCTGACAAGTTCGGCGCAAAGGCAGCTATTACTTCAACAGGTAAAATCGTTGGTAAGTACTTCCCCGTATATCAGCCGAAAGAGCAGATTGTTTCACAGTACATTGCTTCTTGGGCAGTAAAGAATTCTGAAATTCCTGATGCTGCAGTTACTAATGAGAAATTAACAAACATCTGCGCAACACTTGGCGTTGAGCCTGCTGCTGTTCTTGAACAGTATAAAGCAGACTATGCAGAGCAGCTTGCTGATCCCGAAAATAACCCCTTAATTGCTCCTGTTGAAACAGTTGCTGATTTACTCGGTGTAGATCCCTATCCTACAACAGAGGAACCCACAACTGAGCCTGTAACAGAGGAACCCACAACTGAGCCTGCTACAGAGGAACCCACAACTGAACCTGCTACAGAGCCCGAGCCTGTATTACTTTACGGTGACGTTGACCAGGACGGCAAGATCACAATTCAGGATGCTACAGAAATCCAGAAATTAGGTCTTGGCATTGGTGCAACTGAAGGTTCACTTGCAAGTGTTCTTGCTGATGTAAATGGTGACGGCAGAGTATCAATCCTCGACGTTACATATGTTCAGAAGTATATCGTTGGCAGCTACAACAATACTGCAAAAGTTGGCACAGCTCTTGAAGTAGTTGGCTGATTAAAACCTTAAAAAGCTGATTTAAAGCCTCACTTCGGTGGGGCTTTTTGTTTTGCTTTTAATTAGTAAAAAGAGGTTTTTCTTCAAAATTCGACTTTCCTCTGTACATTACCAACAGACTTGTGGTATAATAATAAAATAAAACAATTAACTGTTTTGAAGTTATTAAAAGAGGGGATGGGCGGATTTGATTATTCACGACATTTCACGGGACACTATTAATACTCCCGTATTTGACGGCGACCCCGAAACAAGGGCGGAAAGAATAAAAAGCATTGATAACGGCGACGAATATAATCTTACCGAAATTTCAATGTCTGTTCATTCGGGAACACACATTGACGCACCTCTCCATTTTTGCGGGGACGGACAATCAATTGACAACATAAGGCTAAATACTTTTTTCGGCAAATGCACTGTCATTTCTGTCAGCGGTATTCTTACGGGAGAAGATATGGAGCGTCTGCTTCCGTACTGCAAGCGGCGAGTGCTTATTCACGGCGAAGGCAAAACTTTTATTTCACATTCTGCCGCAATCGTACTTGCCGAAAGCAGGGTTGTTCTTGTCGGAACTGACGCTCCCTCAATTGCTCCTTCGTTTGATGAAGAAAGAACGCACCGTGAACTTGCACGAGCAGGAATTGCAATCCTTGAAAATCTCAATCTTTCTGCAATTGACGACGGTGAGTATGATTTGTGTGCATTTCCCGTAAAGCTCGGAGGACTTGAGGCTGCTCCGTGCAGAGCGATAATTCTTGAACAAGAGAAAGGACTTAACTGATTTATTATGATAAAAATTGCTGTTTTTGACCTTGACGGTACGCTTGTAAATTCACTTACCGACCTTGCGCAAAGCGTTAATAAAGGACTTAAGAAGGCAGGTCTTGAAGAAAAGCCTGTTGAAAATTACAACCACTATGTCGGCAACGGCAGAGAGATTATGATTAAACGTGCAATGGGCAGCTTTGCCGAAGATGAGGAAAAGCTCAGCATTGTTCGTGAAACCTTCAATAGTGAGTACAAAATCCATTGTAATGACAACACCTGTGCTTATGACGGCTGTGCCGAGTTGCTTAAAAAGCTTGATGAAAAGGGCATAAAGACAGCGGTGCTCTCAAATAAGCCCGATGAGTTTGTCGGCAGAATTTTAAAAAAGGTTTATCCCGACCATATTTTTGCCGAGGCGTGGGGTAAAAAGCCTGAGTATAAAATCAAACCTGACGGCGAGGCACTGCTTGCTATTCTTGAAAAGCAAGGTATTACTAAAGAAGAATGTATTTATATCGGTGACAGCGACGTTGACGTATATACTGCGCAAAACTCAGGCGTAAAAATGGCGGGTGTAGAGTGGGGATTCAGAGGCAGAGAGGAGCTTTTAAGCACAGGCGCCCCCTTTGTTGCCACTTCTCCCGAAGAACTTTTTGATTACATTATCGGTTGCAATGAATAAGATAAATTACCAGAAATTACTTGACGGAATAATAGAAGATAATTCAAAGAACGGCGTCGTGCCAAAGCTATTGCTTCACGCCTGCTGTGCACCATGTTCAAGCTACTGCCTTGAATATCTTTCGAATTTTTTTGAGATTACAGTTTTCTATTTCAATCCGAATATTTCTTTAAAAGAAGAATATGAGTATAGACTGTGTGAAGAAAAAAGACTTATTTCGTTAATGAAATTTAAAAATCCCGTTAATATCGTCGACGGCGTATATAACCCAAATGATTTTTACACCGCTGTAAGGGGACTTGAAAAAGAGCCTGAGGGTGGAAAACGCTGTGAAAAGTGTTTCAGATTACGGCTTGAAGCCTCGGCTAAAGAGGCTGAAAAGCTCGGCTGTGACTATTTTGCGACAACACTCACGATAAGTCCGCTGAAAAATGCTCGGCTTATCAATACAATCGGTGAAGAAACAGGGCAGAAGTACGGCGTAAAGTGGCTGTTCAGCGACTTTAAGAAGAAAGAGGGATACAAACGCTCTATAATTCTGTCAAAGAAATATGAGCTTTACAGACAAAACTATTGCGGTTGTATATTCAGCAAGCAAATGTCGGACAATCAAATAAATTAAAGCAAAGGCTGCGGAGCACAAAACTCCGCAGCCTTTAGTAATATTTATTTTCCGATTAATTATTTACAAGGTATTCCTGAATAAGTGTTGAATCCAGTACATTGACAACGCCGTCACCGTTTAAGTCTGCATATTCTTCAAATCCTTCGGGAACAGTGATAATATCGGCTGAATATTTCTGAATATAAGTGCAATCCGTAACATTAACTGCTCCGTCACGGTTTACGTCAAATTTATCATACGAAACACTTTCGAGTGACCATACCTGAGTTCCGTAGAACGGATTGGCAGTACCGATTGTAAGTCCCAAGTCGGTAACAGCAAAGACACGGCAACCGTGGTTGTACGGGTCGCCAAAGCCGTTTGTTGTTACGGTTTCAACATTGCTGTCCTCGTCGATTATGTAAAGGTCAAAACCTCTTTCTGCACTGCTCATATATGCGCCGCAGAGAACAAATGAACTGATGCTTTCGAGCATTTCTTTTGAAATAATTTCGCAGTATGCGTCTTTTACAATTGAGGGCAATTCAGGATAAAGAGCCTGCAATTGATTGAAGATTTCAGTGTATTTATCAAGAAATTCCTGACTCACGTTATCTTCAATCATATTTTTGAGCTCGTCAAGCTTTGCGTTTATGTCAATAGCCTTGCTGATTTCCTGCCTGTCAATATTTTCAATTGCATCTTCGTCGTTGCCAAGCTTTACAACGCTCTTTTTCTGCTCGCTTGAAAGACTGCTGTCAAGGTCAGCGGCAGTAACTACTTCTGAGGGAGTTTCTTTTTTGCTCTCCATTATGTTAATTAGCTCCTGAAGATATGCAATCTGGCTTTCCCATTCTTCGGGACTCATTTCGAGCAAATCACCGTTAGTAAACTGACCAATCGGCTCAAGCAGACTGCTTGTGTCGAATGTGCCTACATACAGCTTGTCTTTATAAACCTGCATTCTCCAGATGTACTGATTTTCGTTTCTGTCAAAGCCTGAGCCGTAACCCGAAAGGCTTCCTTCGGGGAACATTTCGTCAGCGTCACCAACAACAAGCTCAATATTTTCGTCTTTATCCATACGGTAAAGATTAACCGACTGCTTTAAATTTGCGTTTATGAAGTTGCAGTTTTTCTTAAACATAATGTCCTCAATTGCAATTTCTTCATCATTGTACTCGCCGATGTAGAGGTAGTCGCCGTACACCATAAGCGTAGCAGCACCAGCTCTTGTTCTTTCGGGGTCAATACCAAAGGTGTATTTTGAGCCGTACTGTTCTGTATCACCGACAACAGAAGTCCAGTTCCACTTACCGCTTTCGTCAACGTCAGCACGTACAATCGCAAATGACTGCATAGAGTTATCGTCAGGCTTGTTATCGGGAGTACCTGTGCAGATTGAAACGTAAAGTGAATTGTTAAATACAGCCATTTCCCAGATAGAGCCGCCGTAGATGCTGTCCGTATAGTGGAAAGCAGGGTAGTTGAACAAATCTTCCATATCGGCAACTACTTCGTATGAATCCTTATCGGAAGGATTGTCAGTTGCACAGATATATGCGCCGTCAAGACCTACAAGACTTACAACGAGTTTATCGTTGAAAACGCACATACCTCTTACGCTTACGCTGATTTTCTGCCAGAAGCCCTGTATATATTCCTCCTGAGTAACGCTCTGGTAAACACAGGCAGTTTCATCTGTTTCGGGATTGAGCTGATAAATGCTCGGAATACCGTTTACTGCTCCGCAGAAATAGAGCATACCGTTGTACTCAACAGCGTTTCTGAAAAGAACGTTTGTGCCTGTGGTAGCCTTTGAAAGCAGAAGTTTAACCTCACCTGTCTTTACATTAAGCTTGATTAAAATACCTTTCGGGTCACCGCCGTCCTCTTCTGAAACAAAGAAGTGACCGTTAAACATAGCTTTAAGTGTTGCTTCCATTGTGTCCTCGTCAAACTTATCTCCGAGTGCGCTTTTCATAAGAGAAAGCGTGCTTGTCATAGCATTAGCGCAGGTGCCTATGTACACATAATCACCGCAGCCGATTGCTGACCACGAGTAGCTCTGAGCACGGTCACCAACGCCGTTTTCACCGATTTGGTCGGTAACGGTGCCATTGCCTGCATAGTCAACAATACCGTCAGCTGTTTTAACTCCTTTGTCAGCGTGAGAAAGCTTAGTTGCTGTGTAGCCGCCGTCCTCGGAGGTGAATGTTGCTCCGCTTGTTTCTGCGGCATTTGCACTGAACATCGATACTGCGCTTGTCATCAGGAGTGAAAAGCACAAAATTATCGGTATTATTCTTTTTTTCATCATTTTGTCTCCTCTACTTTTACATAAAATAACAGAAATATACCATAATATAGCAATATATTCTAGATACTACCATATTATATGTAATTATAATATATTACATCT
>DXYG01000108.1 GCA_019415925.1 Clostridiales bacterium | reverse complement strand
CACCCGCAAGCCTTTAAAAAAGGCTTGACCGAAATTTTTAATTTTTTTTGCGAGTCAACTCACCGCTAAATTATCGTTTAGCTTACTAACCGGGATAACCATATGATTTTATGTAATAATAGTAATTATTTATAAATAATTCGGCTTAAAACACGTAATAACACAAACATTCTACAAAATATATATTTACATATATTTGCGTATTGTAATTTTGCAAAAGCTGATATATAATGAATATATAAACTGAATATAATCTTATCAAGAGTGACTGAGGGGACAGGCCCTTTGACGTCCGGCAACCTGCAATTGCAAGGTGCTAAATCCTGCGGTTTTACCGAAAGATGAGTAAACAAAACGCCTTTCGGTTGAAAGGCGTTAATTTATTGCAAAAAATACAGAAAAGGAGTTTTTATAATGGCAAAGCATTTATTCACATCAGAGTCCGTTACCGAAGGACATCCCGACAAGGTATGCGACCAGATTTCAGACGCTATTCTTGACAGTATTCTTGAACAGGATAAGAACGCTCACGTTGCCTGCGAGGTTACGGCTACAACAGGTCTTGTTCACGTTATGGGCGAAATTTCAACCGACTGCTATGTTGACATCAACTCAATTGCGAGAAATGTTATTAACAATATCGGCTACGACAATCCCAAGTGCGGATTTGACGGCACAACCTGCGCAGTTCTTACCTCGATTGACGCTCAGTCACCCGACATTGCAATGGGCGTAAACGAAAGCTACGAGCTAAAGGACGGCGAAAACGACGTTAACAATCAGATTGGCGCAGGCGACCAAGGTATGATGTTCGGCTATGCCTGCGACGAAACTCCCGAGCTTATGCCTCTTCCCATTTCACTTGCACATAAGCTTGCAAAGCAGCTTACAAAGGTGAGAAAGGACGGCACATTAAGCTACCTTCGTCCCGACGGCAAAACTCAGGTTACTGTTGAGTATGACGACGACAAGGTTGTCAGAGTTGACACAGTTGTTGTTTCAACACAGCACGACGAGGACGTTACTCTTGAACAAATCCGCAAGGATTTAATCGAATACGTTATCAAGCCGATTATCCCCGAAAATCTACTTGACGATAATACAAAGATTTTTGTAAACCCCACAGGCAGATTTGTAATCGGCGGCCCCGTAGGCGACTCGGGGCTTACGGGCAGAAAGATTATTGTTGACACCTACGGCGGATTTTCACGTCATGGCGGCGGCTGCTTCAGCGGTAAGGACCCGACAAAGGTTGACCGCAGTGCGGCTTACTACAGCCGTTATATTGCAAAGAACATTGTAGCCGCAGGACTTGCAAAGAAGTGCGAAATTCAGCTTGCTTACGCAATCGGCGTTGCAAAGCCTGTTTCGATAATGGTTGACGCTTTCGGCACGTCAGAGTATTCAAACGAACAGCTTGCCGCTGCCGTTGAAAAGGTATTTGACTGCCGTCCCAACTCGATTATCGAGCAGTTAAAGCTCAGAGAAACAAAGTATCTTCCCCTTGCCGCATACGGTCATATGGGCAGAGATGAGCTTGGTGTTCGCTGGGAGGACACTGACAAGATTGACGAGCTTAAAGCCGCAATTGCATAAATATCTACGCATAAAATCACGGACGTTTCAAAAAATCGAAACGTCCGTTTTTATTAGTATAAGTTTTTATCAGTTCGCTAAACCTAAGCTGTATAGAATTTCGTTGATTTCAGCCTTATTTTCCAAATCAGTATTGATTGAAACTATTATTTTTCCGTTTGTATATTTGTAGTAATATTCACTTGCAGTTGAGAAATTCAGCATTTTAACATTTCCTACCGAGTAACTTCGTCTGGTATACACATTGTTTTGCAAATCTCCCCCTATTAAACTGTAAAATGCATTGCAACTGTAAGCATCACTGAATTCATATAAATTTAAAGTATATTCAGAATCAGGGTTTTCAGCCTTGTAATACTGCTTCATTGATGGGAAATTATCAATAAGCTCTTGCTCCTCAAGCGTAAAGCCTCTCGACTCTAAATCTTCTGCTATTTCGGAGAGCGTCTTATCATCTTCAAAATTTGAATTATTTGCAACCGGGGTCGGCATCAATGCAAAAAGCGAGCCGTACATCAGTATTAGGCACAAGAAAATCGAGCTTGTGATAATCAGCTTTTTTCCTCGGAAATTTTTAATTTTAATATATATTCCGTAAATCAATCCGCAAAGCGGTATGATTCCTGCAAGCAAAAAACCGAACTTCATTAGCGGACTGTTTGAAACAATACTGCAAGCTGCTAAAGCCAACCCTAAATGCAAAGAAAAGAATGACAACGTGAACAGAATATTTGAAGCGTTTTTCATTCTCAGCAATTTTGATACGCTGAATTTTTCATTAGGCTTTTTCAGTGCAGACTTATTTTTGTGACGCTGATTGAGGGAAAGAATCTGTGAAACACTTTCAATGTAGCCCTCACTTTGCCGTTTGTCAACGCAATAAAAGCCTGAGCCGGGAAGATAAAACAAGAAATATCCGTCGCTTTCGCTTGTCCTGAGAAAGTCTGAGTATGAATAGCTTACGGGTGCCTGTTCCCCGTCGAGATATACCATAAGATGATGATTGTAAAACTCAACATATCCGTTTCTGCCCTGCATACAATTCATATACCTTTTTGCTTTGATATTTATTCTGATAATTGATATAAGGTACATAGCAAAAAACGGTATTATATAAATTAAAGACAATAAACCGAGTCCGTTCTGCAACGGAGGGATTTTTGATTGGATCGATAAAAAGCAGGCAAAAAATAGTGTTATTCCAATACCCAAAGAAAGCAGTACCATTCTTGAAACGGAGCTTTGAAATTTCAACGCCTGTTTTATCTGCTTTTTAGAATTTACTATCTGAGCTTTTGCAATCGGCAGTTCGGTTTTTCTGCTGTTTCCCAACAGCTCGTCAACACTCATATTATACAGCGAGCTTAATTTCACCAGAATTTCTGCCGAGGGCATAGTATCGTCATTCTCAAATTTGTTAATATCTTCTTCTGTTATTCCGAGCTGATTTGCAAATATAAGCTGGGAAATCCCGTTTTCCTCACGAAGTTGTTTTAGTCGTTGTCCGAAACTCATATTTTCACCCTGTTTCAAAACTTATTTTATATATTCATAATAACACATTTCTCGACCGTTGTCTACTTATATTAGACTTTTTATGAAATTTATAATTCTTGACAAAGCGGTATATTTGAGATAAAATATATCTGTTATGAATAAATGTTTCCGTAGCTCAGTTGGATAGAGCGACCGCCTCCTAAGCGGTAGGTCGGGGGTTCAAATCCCTTCGGGAACGCCAAAAATAAAAGGCAGGTCTATCCTGTCTTTTATTTTTCCCGAAGGGATTTGAAGCCGAGCGTTAAGAAAACAGTCCTGTGGACTGTTTTTAGCGAGGTGCGTTGATGATACTTTTAGACTGCACACACCGCAACAAACGAAATAGAAGTTCTTTTATCGATGAACGCACTTCGGGAACGCCAAAATAAAAGGCAGGTCTATCCTGTCTTTTATTTTTCCCGAAGGGATTTGAAGCCGAGCGTTAAGAAAACAGTCCTGTGGACTGTTTTTAGCGAGGTGCGTTGATGATACTTTTAGACTGCACACACCGCAACAAACGAAATAGAAGTTCTTTTATCGATGAACGCACTTCGGGAACGCCAAAATAAAAGGCAGGTCTATCCTGTCTTTTATTTTTCCCGAAGGGATTTGAAGCCGAGCATCAAAAAACGGACAGGTTTTTGCCTGTCCGTTTTGTATTTCCTTAAATATTATACTCTTACCAAGTACGTGAATTGAGCTCTCTAAACTGAGCAACTGTCGGAACGTGAGAGTTCATACCGCCGTCAACATTGACAATCTGACCTGTTACATAGGTGCTCTCGTCAGATGCGAGATATACGCACATATGACCGATGTCCTCAGGGCAGCCGTAGCGGTTAACCATAATGTTGCTTACGAAAATATCCTTTAACGGCTGAGGAACATAAGCCTCATTTTCGGGAGTAACAATCAAGCCGGGACGAACGCAGTTACAACGGATATTGTCCTTGCCGTACTGCAAAGCTGTTGCCTGAGTAAGCAGGTCAACGCCAGCCTTTGCGCACGCATAGGCTGTTGAGCCAAGGTCACCGCCGCAGGAAGCCATTGAGCCGATATTAACGATTGAGCCGCCGTTTTCATTCTTCTTGAGATACGGCAGAGCGCACTTTGTTGCATAGAAAGTACCACGCATATCACTCTGGAAAATGCTATCCCACATTTCAATTGTAAGCTCGTCAACACGACCGTCCTTTAATGCAACGTTAGCCGCATTGTTTACAAGAATATCAAGCTTGCCGTATTTTTCAACTGTATCAGCAAAGAGCTTTTCAATGCTTTCAGTATCAGTGATGTCCATAAAATGGTACCAAGCCTCGCCGCCTTCTTCGGCAATGCGGTCAACTACAGCCTGTCCTTTTGCCTCACGACGACCGCAAATAACAACCTTTGCGCCCTCTGCGGCAAATAATCTTGCAATACCGATGCCGATACCGCTGGTTGAACCTGTAACAATTGCAACCTTATCTTTTAATCTGTTCATTTTCAAACACTCCTAACAAAATTAATACAATATTATGGATTTTCATTCCTTTTTTATTATAAATCAATAAAATAAAAAGTCAATAGTTTTTACCCTATTATAAAAAACTGCTTATGAACAAATCTTTTTATTTATACATAAATAATTCCGGTAATGCGTGCAACACTTAACCGTATCCGTATGTAAGCAAATTCCATTTACCGCCGTCCTTTCTTGCCAGATACCAAGTCCAGTAGTAGTCCTCATTTTCATTCCATGCTCCTCCTCCGAAAACGGGAGAACGGAAATGAGAATCAAAAACTATACATTCATCAAAATCTGCATTTATTTCCAGCTCATTACAATAGTCAATATTTTCCTTGCAGGTTTCATCACTCGTAAATGAAAGTGAATAAAGCTTACAGCCGTCCATATCCTTAAAAGTATTGATTATTTCGTCAACAGCCGAACTGATATCCTGCTTTGAATAAATCGCAGATTTTCCGTAATCGACGGTGTAATTTGAAATATCGGCGTCACAGCTGCATACGCAGAATAAAGTTAACGCTGATAAGATTACAGCAAGCATACTTTTTATTAGTTTCATAGGCAGACCTCTGATTATTGATGCAAAACTGCTTTAAAAAACTTTGAAAACTAAGCGTTTATGAATTATCATATTCTGCTATGTAAGGAAGATTTCGATAATACTCATCGCAATCCAGACCATAGCCGATTACAAAATAATCCTCAATCGTAAACAACGAAATATCAGCCTTTAAGTCGATAACACGCCTTGACGGCTTATCAAGCAGAGTAACAATCTTGAGCGACAACGGATTTCTCGACTTCAGAAGCTCAGCAACATATTTAAGCGTTCTTCCCGTGTCGATAATGTCCTCAACAATTATAACGTGATAATTGCTTATATCACGGTCAAGGTCCATTGTGATTTCTACCTTACCCGTAGAAACCGTACCCGAATAATAGCTTCGTGCGCACATAAAGCCGATTTCGCAGGGAACGGTTATTGCACGGCACAAATCCGCCAGAAATACAAAGGAACCTTTTAAAATGCTTACAAGCAAGAAAGGTCGTCCGTCATATGACTCGCTGATTTGTTTTCCGACTTTCTCAATCTCTTTTTTTATCTGTTCCTCGGTAATTATTATTCGCTTGATTTTGCTCTGATAGTCCTCAAAAGTTTTTACACTCTCCATTTTCTACACCCTTATTTTAAAGTAATAAAATAATTATACCACACTTCTCATTGCTTTCAACTATTATTTTAAATTTGAGGGAGAAAAAT
>DXYG01000107.1 GCA_019415925.1 Clostridiales bacterium | reverse complement strand
TTATATAATACCAAAATAATATGTTAATTTCAAGCAAATTCAAAAATTTTTAAACTAATTTTTCGTGTATTTTTTATAAACAGTTACTAAATCTTACAATATAACAAAGTTATTTACACAATAACCTAAAATATTTTGTATTTTGCTGCATTTTTATTTGTATAAAAAAGCCGAGTACCTCGGCACGTAATTCGTGAAGACAGCTTCTGCTGATTTTAAGCCTTTTGTGCCCGAGCGCAACCGAGCAATTTCCTATAATGTAAAAAACAAGCGGTGACTTAATGCCGCCGCTTGCTGATAAATATTAATGTGTGCGTTATCTTACTATTATCTTCTGAATTTCCGTTGCGTCAAGCACGTTTACTATACCGTCACCGTTTACGTCGCCCAGGCTTGCCTGTGACGGTAAAAAATACACTATGCCGACAGCATACTTCTGAATTTCCGTTGCATCAGTGATTGAAAGAATGCCGTCCTTGTTTACATCACCGATTTGTTTTTCCGACGGAGTATAGTCGTCAGACATTTCGCTTGACAGCCACGCCGCACGGCTTGTAAGCCAGTCAACGCAGTAATTGTACATTCCGGTAAAATCCTGAGTATAGGTTGTTGCCTTTGTATCAACAGTGTATGTGTTTGTTTTAAGGTCGTAATTTGCTTTATAAAGGCTTGAATGGTCGCTTATCCACGAGCCTGTATTAAGCAACCAGCCGCTCTGATAATTCATCTGCGCACTGTCTTTTAATAGGTTATAGTAAGTATACGCTCTGTACATTTCTGTTGTACTGCTTGCATCGGGTGTACTGCTGTCGGAAGCAAAATCGTTGATAACAGGTACAAACTCCTCAAACCATACCGATACAGACTTTTCATAAACTATATTGTTGCGTGAAATAAAGTTCATTATATTGGTAACGGATTTTGAATTTGAACTTCTTCCCTTGTATTTGCACCACCAGCCGTAATATTCTTCGTAGTCGGTTACGCCTATATTGCTAAGCTCTCTTTCAACGCCGACTGCGTTGCCGAGGGAGTTGTCGTAATCCCATACAGGTGAACCGTAGAACTTGTATTTTCCGCTTGAATCCTGCTTATACACAAAGAACAGACTTGATACGCCTGCGTCCCAGTTTTTGCCGAGCTCATTGATAAGATAAAGCTTTGCAAGCGACTCTACGTCGGCATAGTCTGTCGGGTCGGATGTTCTGCTCTTGACAGAATTATAAAATGCGTCAAACTTTTGCTTTACATATTCCTTGACTTCTTCATAGCCGGCATCGCCCTCTTCAAGTTCGGGAGCCTTGATTGTAACCTTGTTGCCGCTTGAGGTTTTAACATAATAATCCTCACCGTCCTGAGCGCCTGCGTCTACCTCGCAGACAAACGGGAAATCGCTGTTTACAGTTCCGTCATCATTGAGATAAGCGGTATCATCTATGTCGCTTATAAGATTTGAACTGCCTGCCTCAACCTTTTCGGTTATCTGATAAGAGCCCCAGTAGAATCCGTCAGAGTAGAAATCAACATATCGTGAATCTGATGCATAGGGCATTCCCACTGCGTCGGAGAGGTCGTAGAGGAATCTGTTTCTTGAGAGAGAATCGTCCTGATAATTTGCAAGGATAGAATACTTTTTGCTCTTTTTCATTCCTGCAATTGAAACAGCGTCGCTGTATGTAATGTTATAAGCCTTCTTGGGCTTATCCCACGTTGTGTTTCCTCTGCCCTTGATTTTTTTGATGTCGGTATTGTCAATATTTCCCTTTGAGTCTACAATTGCTCCTGTTGCTTTTGCACTTCTGCTTTTGTCGGCATTGAGATACATCATAAGACCGTTGCCGTTGCCGTCAGCATTTGTGTTGTTGACGTAGATTGCCGCCTCGGCATTTGATTTCATAAACTTAAGAGTATAGGTCTTGCCCGAAACGTCAACAGAATAGGACTTGTTAAGCTCATAATTTACGGTTTTTACCTCACCCGACGGAATTTCAACTCCGTTTACGGTAACAGAGGTTTTGTAGGCATTGTAAATGTCAACCTTTTTGCTGTCCGCCGAGGTGGGAAGGAAAAAGTAGTTGACATTCGGATTTACAGCACTGAAATCCTCATCGTGCTCACACTGCCATGCCTGCCAAGCTTCGCTGTCATTTGAACCTGATACTGCGTGAACATAGAGTGCCTCATATGTATCAAAAGAAATCGGTTTATCCTGCGCAGCGCTTACGGAATAAACCGATAATGCGCTGAACGCCAAAACCAACGCAAGTATGATGGATGTTACTTTTTTCAATTTCATCACTCCTAAAACAACTAAAATTTTAGCAAATTATTGCAAATTTATTATATCATTGACAAGTTTTTTATTCAAGTACATATTTTATTTATTGACTTCACTATTTTAATTTTTGGTGAATTTATTGTGAAACTTCTGTGAAACCGCTTTATTTTTAAAAGCCGCTTTGCTATAATTATTTTGTAATCCAATCAGACTTATTTTAATTTTAAAGGAGTGGCAAAATGCACAACGGAAAAACAAATAAATCAAAGCATATTATTACAGTCGCTTTGGCATCGTTAATTGTTCTTACAGCAACCTCTGCGGCTGTTATGTCAGGCTGCGGTGAAAGCTCTGAATCAACTAACGAAACAAAAACAGTAACGGAAACCGAGCTTGTAACGGTGGTTGTGGACGGAACTTACGCTACCGACGCAAACGGAAACACTGTTTCGGCAGAAAATACGGGGTCTCAGACATCGTCAAACGGAAACGGCAGCAGTGAAAAGAACGAAAGTTCATCTTCTCAGAATGCGAATAATTCAGGCTCATCTTCTGCAAATTCTTCCTCAGGCGGCAACAGCTCAAACAACTCCGCTTCTTCAAACAGCGGCAACAGCAATAATAATAACGGTAATAACAGCATCTCTGCAAACAACAGCAGTTCAAGCAGCAGTGGTAACAGTTCGTCAAGCTCAAACACTCACAAGCCTGTAACTGATTCAAATGCCTGCACGCTTGACGGAAACAAATTCGCCGTAGGCGACACTGTAACCTGCGTTTACAAGCTCTATGCACCCGAAGTGCTTGAAAATTATCAGGGCTATATCTCCTACGATACAAAATATCTGTCAGTAAAATCGGCTAAGCTTGACGGTCCCGCCAAATCAAGCGGATTGCTCAACTACAAGCTCAACGGCAAAATCAAGTTTAACGGCTCAAACATAGCAACAGGATATGACTACACCGATACAGGCAGCTTTATTGTTGTAAACTATGAAATAAAAGCTGCAGGCTCAACAACTCCTAAATTCGTCTGGGAGGTTGCAACGGGTGAATCCGAAAAGGCATATGTTGAAAATAACAAAGCAGTAAACGGACTTAAGCTTACAAAGGAATATTCGTAACTGTTTTTATTGCTTAAAAATATAAAAATCTCAGCCGTTTTTCAGAAATGAAAGGCGGCTGATTTTTTACGATTTAAAAACTGTACCTATTATTTTTATTAAAACTGTCTATTTTTAAATATACAGTTTTATGCTAAAATTCAACTGTATTCAAAAAAACTCGAAATCAGTCGAGCAAAAAGGAGGACAGTTATGATTAAGAAAGCCGCAGTCATAAACGACCTTTCAGGATTCGGAAAATGCTCGCTTACAGCGTCAATCGCTGTGCTTTCTGTAATGGGCGTTCAGCCCTGCCCTATGCCTACGGCTGTACTGACAAATCAGACGGGCTATAAAAATCATTACTGTATCGACCTCACCGATGAGCTTTCCCACTACAAAGAGATGTGGAGTTTAAATAACGAAAGCTTTGACGGAATTTACTCGGGATATATAGCCGACAAAAGACAGGTTGACATAATTTTTGATTTTATAAATACATTTCGAAAAAGTAACACTGTTGTTTTGGTTGACCCCGTTATGGGTGACAACGGCAGACTTTATTCGGCTTACAATGATGAAAGCTGTAAAAAAATCTGCGGCCTTGCAAGGTCAGCCGACATAATCACGCCGAACCTTACCGAACTTTGTATTCTTACCGACACAGATTTTGACAAGCTTAACTCGCACTGCGAAAGTGATGATTTTCTTGACAGAATCAGCGAGGTTGCAAAGGGTGCAATTTCCCACAGCGAACAGAAAATTGTAGTTACGGGGATTAACAAAGACGGCTGTCTTTACAACGGTGTATTTTCAAATCAGGATTGTGATTTTATCAAAGCAGAATGTCACGGTGGAAGCTTTTCGGGAACAGGCGATATTTTCGCATCAATTGTGTTTGCCTCTGTGGTGAACGGCGAAAGCCTTGTATCCTCTGTAAAAAAAGCCGTTTCATTCATTGAAAAAGCAACTGCCGATACGGCAAAGGAGCCGTACGACAGAAACGACGGTATTAATTTTGAAAAATTTTTATATCAGCTTCATAATTAATAATTTTAGGAGGAAAAAGTATGAACAACCAGAATGTAAAAACAAAAACAGGCTCAAATGTAAACGTAAAGCTGATTACAATGACTGCTATGTTTGCGGCTCTTGTAGCGGTTACGACTGCATTTATTAAAATTCCCTCTCCTCTCGGTTACTCGCACGCAGGCGATTCGATGATTTACCTCGGCGCAAGCGTTCTTCCCGGACCGTTCGGAATTATCGCCGCATCAATCGGCGGCGCACTTGCCGATTTGATTGCAGGATATCCGCAGTGGGCAATTCCCACAGCAATCATCAAGGCTTTCAACGCAGTTCCTTTCGTACTCTGCGCAATTGCTCTTAAAAAGCGCGGCAAGGACAACAAAATCATCAACATTCCCAACCTTCTTATGCTTATTCCTACAACAATGGTTACTGTAGGCGGTTACTTTATTGCAAACGGTCTTATGTACGGTTGGGCAGCAGCAATCGGCGAGCTTGCAACATGGTGGCTCCAGCCCGGAGTAGGCGCACTTATCTACATTGCAGTAGGCGCAGGTCTTGACGCAATCAAATTCAAGCAGAAGATGCTTCCCAGAGTTTTGAGGTGATTGTATGGCAAGCACAAGCGAAGAAATACTCTATGTCTACAAAGACAAGGTTTATCTTAACATAACCAACAAGTGCCCGTGCGCCTGTACATTCTGCATACGCAGCAAAAAGGATGCAATCGGCGACGCATCTAACCTCTGGCTCAATCACAATCCGAGCTTTGAGGAGGTCAGGAAAGCAATTGACGCATTTGACTTTAACGGCTACAACGAAATAATCTTCTGCGGTTACGGAGAACCGACAAATTCTTTTGACGTGCTCGTAAAAACTGCGCAGTACATTCGCAGTAAGCTTGACATAAAAATCAGAGTTAATACAAACGGACTCGGAAGTCTTGTAAACGGCAGAGATATTTCTGAGGAGCTTTGCAAAAACGTTGACGCTGTTTCAATCAGCCTTAACTGTTCAAACAAGGAGGATTATCTCAAAACCGTCCGTCCGAAATTCGGCATTGAATCCTTTGACGAAATGCTCGACTTTGCAAAGAAGTGCAGAGCACTCAACGAAAACGTTGCACTCTCGGTTGTTGACGTAATCGGTGAAGAAGAGGTTGAAAAATGCAAAAAAATTGCGGCAGGACTGAATATTCCGCTGCGTGTCAGAAAATATGACAACTCATCAGACAGCTAACAACACATCACCATATTTCCCATTTTCAAAGCAGGCACCGCAAGGTGTCTGTTTTGTTTTATATGACTGTTACTTTTTACAGATTTATTCTGTTTAGTTAGGTAAACCATAATTTGCGGCGAAGCCGCCGCAGGCAAATCGAGTGGAAAAATCGGTTATTTAGGTGAAAACGGTTGCCCAAATTTTAAATTGATATATAGGCAACGTTTTGTGAGCGACGAGGGCGTCGCTCGCTACGATTTTGCACAAACGTTTAA
>DXYG01000106.1 GCA_019415925.1 Clostridiales bacterium | reverse complement strand
TCAAACGTTTCCGTTACAGTCGTAGGGACACGGCGTGCCGTGTCCGTGTTGACTATCAAACACAACCGATTATATCAAAATTATTTTGACTGACAAACCTTTACGTAGGGGACGGGTTCCCACACGTCCCATTCACAAAAATTGCAATGCAATTTTTGTGTGGACACGGCTCGCCGTGTCCCTACGTCAACGTTGCTATAATACCACCGCTAAATTATAGTTTATCAAACTTAAAGGTATAACCATAAATCGATTATCAATTAACAAATTGCAAGGATAGTAAAATGACCGATAAAATGAATTTTCTTGTCGATATTCTGAAAAACGCTCCTGCTTTCAAGTCGCTGTTGAGCAACGCTAAAACAGGCAAATCACTTTGCGTTTCGGGACTTTCGACAATCAACAAAGCAAATGTAATCTATGCGCTGTGCCGCCTTAAGGGCGTCACGGCTTTTTGTGTTGCCCCCGACGAAAAGGAAGCGCAGACGCTCTGCAACGACCTTTGCAGTATGGGACTTAAAGCCTGCGTCTATCCCGTGCGTGACTACAATTTTCTCGACTTTCAGAGCAAGTCGCACGAATATGAGCACGCAAGGCTTAAGGTTCTTCTTAAACTCATTGAGAACGACTGCGACGTCGTAATTTCCTGCATTGATGCCGCAAGCCAGCTCACAGTACCGAAAAAGGTCTTGGAGGAATCGACAATCGTTTTTGAGGAGGGCAAGGAAATTCCGCTTGAAAAGGCTGTCCGTTCGCTTACCTTGCTCGGCTATGAACGCTTTGACGCTGTTGACGGCAACGGTCAGTTTTCGCTGAGAGGCGGTATTCTCGATTTCTTTATGCCTGACTCCGAATATCCTGTCAGAGCAGAATTCTGGGGCGATGAAATTACCGATTTGAGTTACTTTGACCTTGAAACACAGCGACGTTTTAAAAAGGCAGGCAAAATCAAGCTCACTCCCTCGACGGAAATTATAATTGAGGACAAGGATGCACTTGCCGACAAAATCGTTCACAAGGCAAATCTTCTCCGCTCAAAAAACAGCGCAAAGGCAAAGGAAAAACTGTTTTCAGAGGCAGAGCTAATCAGAAGCGGTGCACAAATTGCAAACGCAGACAAATTTATCGGTCAGATTTACGACAAGCCTGAATGTCTTTTTGACTATTTCAGCCGTGACACTCTGTTCTTCACTTCTGAGTTCGGCAACATCAGCGACCGAGGAAAGGCTATGGATTTTCAGAACACCGAGGCTCTCAAGCAGGGCTTTGAGGACGGCGTTCTTTGCAGAGGCTTTGACCGCTTTACGCTCACCTTTAACGAATGTATCGATATTTTCAACGCACACGGAACAATTGTTCTTGAAAACTTCGTTCACGGCAGTATTCCGATTAATCTGTCGGATATTATCAGCTTTTCTTCAAAACAGCTCAACCGCTGGAACGGCTCTTACAAACAGCTTGCGGAAGATTTAGAGGGACTTTTTACTCCGCAGATCCGAGGAGTTATCCTTGCCGGTACGGACAAGTCGGCTAAAAATCTCTGCGACAGCCTGCGAAACGACGGTTTTCCTGCTCAGCTTTGCGACAGCCTTGACGAGGCAAAAGCAGGAGGTATATATATATTAACAGGTGCGTTAAGCGCAGGCTTTGAATTCCCCGGTGAAAAATTCTTCCTTATAACTTACGGACAGACTGCTTATACGCCCGAAAAGAAAAAGCATAAAAAGCCCAAAAACGGTCAGGAAATCTACAGTCTTTCGGAGCTTTCCGTCGGCGACTACGTTGTTCACAACGTACACGGTATCGGAGTTTTCGGCGGAATACGCAAAATTGACACTCACGGAATCACAAAGGACTACATAAAAATTGACTATGCAAAAGGCGACGTGCTTTACGTTCCCGTAACACAGCTTGATATGGTGGCAAAATACATTGGCCCACGCGAAAATTCAAGCGTAAAGCTGAGTCGACTCGGCTCGCAGGACTGGCAGAAAGCAAAGGCAAGGGTTAAAACCTCGGTCAAAGATATTGCAAAGGAGCTTATCGCTCTTTACTCCGCACGAATGAAGGCAAAGGGATATGCCTTTTCGGGCGACAACGAGTGGCAGAGGGATTTTGAGGCGAGCTTTGAATACGAGGAAACACCCGACCAGCTCCGCTGTTGTGAGGAAATCAAGCACGATATGGAGCGCACAGCACCTATGGACAGACTTCTCTGCGGTGACGTAGGCTTCGGCAAAACCGAGGTTGCTCTGCGTGCGGCTTTCAAGTGCGTTGCCGACTCAAAGCAATGTGCTCTTCTCTGCCCTACCACCATTCTTGCGTGGCAGCACTACCAGACCGTTACCAAGCGTTTTGAGGGATACCCGATAAGAGTTGAACTGCTCTCACGCTTTCGCACGCCCAAACAGCAGAAGGAAATTCTTAAAAAGCTCAAGCGTGGCGAAGTTGATATGATTATCGGAACTCACAGACTTGTACAGAAGGACGTTGAATTCCGTGACCTCGGACTTGCAATCATTGACGAGGAACAGCGTTTCGGTGTTGCGCAAAAGGAGCGTTTCAAGGAGCTTTGCAAAAATGTAGATGTTCTCACGCTCTCGGCAACGCCTATTCCGAGAACACTTAATATGGCTATGAGCGGACTGCGTGATATGAGTGTAATCGAAGAAGCGCCCCAGAACCGCCAGCCCGTACAGACCTACGTGCTTGAACACGACGACGCAGTAATCAACGAGGCGATAAGACGTGAACTGCGCAGAGGCGGACAGGTTTTCTACCTGCACAACAACGTTGAAACAATTGAGTCGAAGGCAAACAAAATTCTTGAAGCCGTACCCGAGGCAAAAATTGCAATAGGTCACGGCAAGATGAAAGAAAACGAGTTAAGCGAAGTATGGCGCAAAATGCTTGAACAGGAAGTCGACGTTCTTGTCTGCACTACTATAATAGAAACGGGTGTGGATTTGCCGAACGCAAACACCCTTATTATAGAAAACGCCGACTGTATGGGACTTTCACAGCTGCATCAGCTCAGAGGACGTGTCGGCAGAAGTTCAAGGCGTGCCTATGCCTATTTTACATTCAGGCGCAACAAGGTACTTACGGAAATCCAGCAGAAGCGTCTTGCTGCAATCAGGGAATTTACCGAATTCGGCAGCGGATTCAAAATTGCGATGCGTGACCTTGAACTGCGTGGCGCAGGCAACATTATGGGCGCTCAGCAGCACGGTCATATGGAGTCAGTCGGCTACGATATGTATCTTAAGCTTCTCGGCGAAGCTGTAAGCGAGGAGCGTGGAGAAACTCCCAAAACCAAGGATCTCGACTGTCTTATCGACATTTCAGTTGACGCTCACATTCCCGAAAGCTATGTTGAAAGCCTTACTCTGCGTCTTGACGTTTACCGCAGAATTGCAGACATAAGAAATATTGAGGACAGCGACGACGTAAAAGACGAACTGCGTGACCGTTTCGGCGAAATTCCGCAGTCGGTACTGGGACTTATTGACATTGCACTTATAAGAAACAAAGCCTATTCAATGGGAATTTACGAAATACGGCAGAACGAAAATTCACTTCTGCTCTACGTTAAGGAAATCAAATCTCCCGAGGTTGCAGATTTGCTTATCGCACTCAACGGCAAGGCAATGCTTTGTTCAGGCACAAAGCCGTATCTTTCGGTTAAATGCAGAGAGGGCATTTCCTCGCTCGATATGCTCAAAAAAATATTTAAGGTTTAGGAAACGAAAAAAGAAAATTCAACGCTTTTCGGCTTTATTTCAAAATATTTTCGATAAATTTTCAATAAAATATAGACAATTACTTTTTTTTTGTGTATACTTATAAAGTACGCATACTGTGAAAGTGTTTCTCGTATGCACAATGCTAATTTAAGTAAGGACGGTATACTAATATGAAACCAAATGTAAAAATCGGTTCGTTCCTGATGGCAGTAGTAATGATTTTTTCTGTCTTGATTGTTTCGGGATGTACTCCGATGAGTCTTAATAAGGAATGGTCATACAAGTCAGGCGACAAGGAGCTTGCAATCGGTGTTTATATCTATTCTCTCAATACTGCTTATCAGCAGGCAAAGTCATATGCTCAGAAGCTTGACGATTATGACGAATCAAAGGACAGCTGGCTTGAAATGGAAATTACCGACGATGACGGTAAAAAGGAAGTTGCAAGCAAATGGATTAAGGATCAGGCAAAGCTTATGTGCTTATGCTACCTCGTTCTTGATGAACAGATTGAAAAAGAAAACATCGATATTTCGCTCGCTTCTGCCGACGAGCAGGCTGAAACCTACTGGAATGTAGGTCAGTATGCAGACTACGGCTACGTTATGCCTATGAAGGACGATTTAGAGCCCTATGGTATTTCTTTTGAAAGTTTCCGCTACTGCTCAACTGAGTACAGCGTTAAGTATCAGGCACTCTTTGACAAGCTCTACAAGGAAGGCGGCTCAAAGGAAGTTTCCGACGAAGAGCTTACAAAGTATTTTAACGAAAACTACACTGACTACAGCTACTTCACCGTAAACCTCTACAACGCTTCAACAGACGAAGCAGGACAGTCAACAAACGTTGCAATGTCCGACGAGGAAGCTAAAAAGGTTACCGACGAGATTGACGGCTACGTTAAGGACGTTAACAACGGTAAATCGTACGACGATGTTCTTGAAGCTTATATGAAGGCAAACGATATTGAGTCTGACCCTGCAACCTCAAACATTGAGAATCTTGAGAACAGCTCTCTCGGTGACGAGGTTAAGGAAGCTCTTGAAAAGCTTGACAACAAGAAAGCAACAGCAGTAAAGGTAGGCAGCGGTGAAAACGCAGTTTACTACTTTATCTACAAGAGAAACATCAAAGACGCTGTAAAGGACTATATTGCAGATAAAACCAAAAAGGCAAATCTCATTTCTTCAATGAAGGGTGATGAATTCGCTGACTACATTGAAGAACTGACAAAGTCGCTTGACTACGAAGAAAACACCTCGACTATCGATAAGTACGAACCTAAAATGTTCTTTGTTCCCGTTGAGCCGACCACAGCAGCAGAAACCAGCGAAACAAACAAAGAATAAATCTGAAATATTATTTCGGGGAAAGGAGTTTGTATGAGCAGAAAAAATAAACTTATTACAGCTCTGTTATCAATTGTTTTATGCTTTTCAATATTCACAATTACTGCTTATGCAGTTGATTTGGACGGAGACGGCATTGACGACGATGTAGTAGTCACCGACCCTCCGGCAGTTGTTGAAACTGACCCGCCTTATGTTGAACCCGAAACGGAACCTCCGTATGTTGAACCTGAAACCGAGGCTCCCTATTACGAGCCCGAAACAGAAGCTCCGTACTACGAGCCTGAAGAGCCCGATTACAACTCAGACAGCAGCCAGATATATTATGAAAGCGACAACGGCGGCGAAAGCTCCGAGTTCTATGTCGGCGGCGGTCAGAGCTATGTTCCGCCAGCAAGCACCGCTCCCTCGGCACCTCTTTATGATTCCAACCGCAAAATTGATGACAGCGTTCTGTCAAACAACGACTGGAAGGATATTTCAGCAAGTCTGAAAAATGCCGGCCAAGGCAGTGAAAACGATTCCGACGACTTCGGTTTTATTAAAAATAACGACAGCCTCGGCGACAACGGTGAATGGATGCTCTACACCGGTATTGCCTGTCTTGCGCTCAGTGCAGCCGGAATTGCTTATGTAATAATTTCATCTGTCAGCAAGCATAAAAAGTTATCGGGCGGTCTTAGCGGAAAGCAGTATGCCTACGCAGGTGCAGGAAACGGCAGATACCGTTCTTCAAGTGACTATGACGACGGTTACAAGGACGAAAAAACCGAGAAAAAGAAGATTGACAAGAGCAGAAAATATGATACTGCCGACGTTAAGCTTCCGAAATCTTCAAACGGCACCCGCTATAAAAACGGCGGAAAACGCTATAAATAATTTAAAATTAACAGTCCGTATGCAATTATACGGGCTGTTTTTAGTATAGAGTACGAGGAGCGGAATGAATTAAATGACAGATTTTCAGCGAACGGCAGGGGCAATCCTGTGCGGCATCCCGTAAAATAAGAATAATCTTTTCTTTTACAATATTCTTAGTACCAAATCTGTCTCTTATACACATCTGACG
>DXYG01000105.1 GCA_019415925.1 Clostridiales bacterium | reverse complement strand
CATTAGCTCAGTTGGCAGAGCACTTGACTTTTAATCAAGGTGTCCGGAGTTCGAATCTCCGATGGGTCACCAAAAGCCGCTAAAGAGTTCCTTTGGCGGCTTTAATTCTATAAATAACATTTTGGGCCGTCGCCAAGCGGTAAGGCAACGGACTTTGACTCCGTCACCCGTGGGTTCGAATCCCGCCGGCCCAGCCAAAAAAATAGAACCACCCTTTTGGGTGGTTCTATTTTTTAGAATTAGGCGGGATTCGAAAGGGCGTGAAGAAAACAGTCCGGTGGACTGTTTTTAGCCCGTAGCGTTTATGATACTGTTTTCTAAAAAGTTTACCATAAACCGAGGTATGCAGTAAGTAAAGATGAAGGTACGCCGGCTCAGCCAGTTGAGTGCCTCGACACGCAGATTGCGTACGGGGCACTCTTCTTTTTTTAAGATAATTTCTCGTGTCAGAAGCGATATTTTTTTTATAACAAAAAATCCAATCGTATTTTAGATTATTCTCTGATTATTTTATAAGCAAAGCTTTTGGGGTTTCGATGAATTTAGCTGCTATTGCAGCAAAGAGCATAACAGGAATCAGCTTAACAGGGAAAACAATCATTAAAAGCAGTACAGTAGCAAGCGGTTTTTTCAAAGTGTGACCGACAAGTGCAGTAGTTACAACGCTTGCGCAGAATACAGTATCAATTCCAAGAATAATACTCATTGCACATCCAATGCATATTCCGCAGAAGATAACAGGGAAGAAGTGACCGCCTTTTAGCCCCGAATCAATACAGATATTAGTCAGCAACAATTTCACAACAGCAATCACAATCAGCATTACAGCGCCTATTGTTTCAGCATTGTTTATTACCTCGCTAATCTGGTGTTCTCCCGAAAACATTGTAAGAGGCAGAAATGTACCCGAAATTCCAAGTAACAGTCCACCCGCTGTTGCTCTTAAAACAGTATATTTTTTGAATTTATTTTCAAGTGTAAATGTGAGCTTTTTGAAGATAAAATAAAGGCAGCCAGCCGCAATTCCTATAATAGTCAGCGGAATTGCATACAGATATTGTAACCAATCTATTTTGCCTGCTTCAAAATCTTCCAGACCTGTCCTGCCGCCGAACAGGTTTCCAAGCAGAATAAACACACCGAGCGAGCTTAAAATAGCCGCAAAGTAGAGAACAATTTTTGATGTTCTCGGCAAAACGACTTCTTTGTCGGACTCAATCGGCTCAACAAAGCCAAACATAGGAGAATGGAAAATCGTGCCCAGTGTAGCACTCAGCCCGATTTGAGTCAGTTCTTCTACTTCTTTTAAATATAGTTTGAGCTTATCTCCGACCCATGTGCAAAGTCCTGCTATTACGCCTGTAAGACCTGCCTCAGGACCGACGCTTGCCCCGATTAAAAGAGGAGAGAGTGCCGAAACTATTGTAGAAAACACATTATTGTATTGATATCTTCCTGTCTTTTTGACTTTCCCCATCACCGTACTAAGCTCTTCCGGATAGTCGCCAAACTTCTTTTTCCAGATTCCGATAATCAATCCTCCGATAACGCATACACATAGGGTATAGAGCGGAAAATTTAGATGTGACGGAACAAAATCCCAGATAAACTCAATTCCGAGATTCATTATTCTGACAAACGCCCAGATAATCGCACCGACAATTGCCCCGAGGATGACTGTATACAGAAGAAACAACAAATTATTTTTAACCTTTTTCAAAACACCACCGCCGAATTTATTTGTTAGTATTATTATACAACATAATGAATTGTATGAAAAGTCAGTCAAAGCAAAATATTTTTGTCATAGATATAAAATTTTACACTTATTATTTGGATGTTTTTTATAAAAACAGTGTTATATTTTGTCTAAAATACTCATTGAATAATCATTCTTTATATTGTATAATATTATCGTAAAAGAAAATATTTACATAAAATGGAGGCAATATTATGAAAAAAAGAATAATGTCAATCATTTTGTCGGTGGCAATGGTATTATCCTGTATGGTATCAATTACTTCTTTCAGTGCTTCTGCCGAAGAAGCAACCGAAGAAAGCGTATATACCATAGCAGGCAACAAAGAGGATATTTTCGGTCTTATCTGGTATGAATACATCACCAAGGACAACACAATGCAGAAGTCGGGTGATGTCTATGTGTACGAACTTAAGAATGTTCAGGTGCAGACAGATATTGAATTTAAAATTGTTGAGCATAAACCTGACGGTCAGACTAAAGAATATGGCAATCGCCCTTTAGCTCACGGAGATTTTAGAATTTTCTCGGAATTTAGAGTTTCCAAAGCCTGCGACGTAACAATTACATTTAATCCCGAAACAAAAGAAATCAATGTTTTGGGTGACGGCGTAAGAGAAATCAAAAATGATACTTACAGAGTTTATGCCTATAGCTGTAACTCTGATACATTCGGTACAACTGCAAATAATCCTTACCCTCTTGAAAACGAAATGACACTTGGTGATGACGGAGTATATTCCGTAACCTTTAAAGACGTACAGCCCGAAGAGGACTTAAAAATTAACATTAAAGAAGAGTACTACGGTGACGCTTTGTTAGGATTTTACGGTTACAATTATTGCGGAATTGATGTTGTAAAACCTTGTGACGTTACAGTATATTTTAAACAAGATTCATATAATCTTCAAAATTCAAAAATCTGGGCAGAGGGTGACGGCGTAGTAATCAGGACGAAGCCTTTAATAGGCGAAATGCATATTTTGGGCAGTCAGTTCGGTTATGATTTCACTGACAGCAATAAAATGTCGCAGACAGACGACTATGTTTTTCAGTACAGAGCTGATAATTTGAACATTGATAAGATGTATGAATTTGAAATAATAAATGTTCAAAACAATTTTACGGATTCGTGGTACGGCAATTTTGAAAAAGAACCTGCCGAATTTGGTGTTGACAAAGTAACAAATACTTATCCGAATCAGTATATGTGGTCAGAAATGTATATAAAAGTACCTTACGATAACGCAAGCGTGCTGATTACATTTGACCTTTCAAATTTTGATTACGTTTCAAAGCAGAACGCAACATACAGAGTCGACTTGTTCGGCGACATTTGCACAGACGGAAATATCTCTGTAACAGATGCTACTGAGCTTCAGAAGTCCTTGGCAAGCATTACAAGCCTCACCGACAGGCAGAACAGTCTTTCGGACGTAAACGGTGACGGTCAGGTTAATATAAAGGACGTTACAGCAATTCAGGAGATTGTTGTACAGTAAAATCTTGATTTCCTGATAATTTCAGGAGCAGACTATTAGCAAATTAAGTCTGCTCCTTTACTTTTGCAAAAATGCAGGTATGTAATCAAGAGATTTTGTAATAAACTGTCTTAACGGCTGAAAAAACTCCATTGGACTTCAGAGTCCAATGGAGTTGATTTTATTTTACCTTAACCTTGCAGGTTGCCGTCTTTCCGTTATAGGTTTTGATTGTAATAACAGCAGTACCGCTCTTTTTTGCAGTGATTTTTGCCTTGTTGCCTGTTGTTTTTGCAACTGCAGCAACGCTTGTGTTTGAACTGCTCCATTGCAGATTTACAGCGTTTGCATAAGAGCCGTTGTTTGTTGATTCCGAAATAATATATTCACTTCCAGCACCGAGTGTTACATTCTGAGCACTGAGTGTAACGCTTGAAGGTGCGTTCTTAACGGTTACTTTGCAGTACGCTGTTTTGCCGTTATACGTTTTTATAGTAATTGTGGCTGTTCCGTTGCGCTTAGCCGTAATTTTAGCCTTATTTGCAACAGTTTTTTCAACGGTTGCAACATTCGTATTTGAACTGCTCCATGTAAAATTACGTGCATACGAGTTGCTTTCGGAATACTGATAAATTGTAATATTTTCACCTTTTCCGAGTATCACATTACCGGCACTCAGTTTTACGCTTTTGGGAGCATTTTTAACCGTTACCTTACAAGTAGCGGTTTTGCCGTTATATGTCTTAACTGTAATTGTAGCCGTACCGCCGTTTTTTGCAGTAATCTTAGCTTTGTTTGCAACAGTTTTTTCAACGGTTGCTACATTTGTGTCCGAACTGCTGAAGTTAAAATTCTTTGCGTAAGAACCGCTGTTTGTGTATTCGGATATTTCAAAGCTTTCACCGCTTCCGAGCGTAAGGTTGTTCGTGCTTAGCTGTACGCTTGAGGGTGCTGATTTTACCGTAACCTTACAGGTTGCAGTTTTTCCGTTATAAGTTTTTACCGTTATTGTTGCAGTACCTTTTCCCTTAGCTGTAATTTTTGCTTTGTTCTTTTCTGTTTTTTCAACTGTTGCAACACCTGTATCTGAACTGCTCCATGTGAAATTCTTGGCGTAAGAACCGCTGTTTGTGCTTTCGGAAACAATATATGATTCGCCGTTTCCGAGCGTCAGGCTTGAAAGGCTCAGCTTTATACTTGACGGAGCCGATTTTACTGTTACTTTGCATTTTGCAACCTTGTTATTTTGCGAGCAAAGCTTTAAAACAGCCGTTCCTGTTGTATTAGCAGTTGCTGTTCCGTCCTCTTTTACCGATACAACAGACGGATTTTCCGATGTCCACCTGCAATTGAGATTTTTATTTGAACAGTCGGATTTTGCCGCGATTTTATAGCTTTCACCTTTTCCTAATATAACAGACGTATCTTCTGCGCTGACGGTTTCGTTTTTTGAAACTATATTATTCATTTTTTCCTGAATAATCGGGGTGAAAATCTTTTCGTGGGCATATTTCAGCGGGTGCGTTCCGTCGCCTTTTCCGTCTTTTTCGGTGTATCTGAAATACTGGTTGCTGATTGTTTCGTTGATATTTGAAAACTCGGTTTCCTCACTGATGTCAATATAAGGAATGTTCCATTTTTTAAGAGCCGATTTAATTACATTCCAATATGCGGAAATGTTGCTGTAATCGTTTCTTTGCTGACAAAGTACAAAAAGGGTAGGGGTGTCTGAGTAGTTTTTCTTCAAAAAATAGCATATTGTTTCAACTGCGCCTGCGGTAGTATATTTGTCATAATTTCCGCTTTTGTTATTTGAATCCGTTACAGTGCCGACCGGAATATTCTGAAAAAGGTCGTTATAGCCTCCCTCAAGCAGAATAAAATCATACTTGCCGTTCATTTCGAGCACACGTTCCGTTATGCTTTTGTCATTACCCGTCTTATCATCCTGTAAAGCAAGCGTAGTTCCCGGAACAGCCTTTTGGGTGAGCTTCATATTATTTGCGTCTGCAATAAAATTACAGTAAGAATAATAGCTGTTTCCCTGAATATTCGTTCCTGTACCTCTTGCAATACTGTCGCCGTCGCAGTAAATTGATTTTCCGTAAAGGTAGTTTTCACTTTGATACTGACTTTTTACAGCAGGCATAGCTTTCAGCGAATAATCATTGCTTATGCACTTTTTTATAATGTTAGTATCAGTGCTGTTAATTTTTCCGTTGTAATCAACGTCAGCGTTTCTTTTCTGTATTGAATTTAAAGACGATTTACCGTTTATATAATTATTAAGCAAGGTTATATCAGAATCCGAAAGCTTGCCGTCACGATTGACATCTCCGAATTTTACAGTGCCTTTGCTTGAAAATTTTATGTTTTCGTCTTTAGCAAATTTTTGTGCATATGTACCGCTGTAACCGCTTATTTCAAAATCAGTTTTTTTAGTATATTTTTGCGTGCTGATTTTTTTACCGCCGGTTGAATCCGTCACATCAACTGTAGTTTTGCAACTGTAAACAAAGCAGTCTGCCCCGATTTTATCAATAGACATAGGAACAGAAACCGACTTAAGTGCAGAACAGTTCATAAAAGCACCGTAACAGATAGTTTTCAAGCCTTCGCTAAAATAAATATTTTTTAAGCCTGTACAGCCGTAAAACGCCCACCAGCCGATTTCTTCAACAGTTGAAGAAATTGAAATGTCCGTAAGCCTGGTTCTGTTAAAAAATGCAGCGGCTGAAATTTTTGTGATTTTATAGCCGTCGATATTTTCGGGAATAACAATAGAACTGTTATTCCCGAGATAATCCGTAATTTCGGCACGTGTATCATCAATTTTTCTGTATTTCCAATATCCGTTCACCGATACCAAATCAGAACTGCTGTTAGTGGATTTAAGCATATTCAGTGATTTTGAATAATCCGCAATGGTTTTGTCTTCCTCAATTTCCGCCTGTTTCAGCTCGTCATCGGTTATTTCGTTTTTATTTGATTCAACGGCTGAAACTAAAGCTGTTGAATAGGCAATACAGGAAAATACAATTGACAAAGTCAGCAATATAGATAAAAATTTGCGCATATTTACCTCTCGTTTTGTTTTTAACTATATTTTACAATATTTTCAAAAAAAGTAAAGGCTTTTTTAAAAACTGTATATACAACAATAAAAATGTATATTTTTCAAGTTTTACATTTTTATTGCAATTTCAGCCGTTATGT
>DXYG01000104.1 GCA_019415925.1 Clostridiales bacterium | reverse complement strand
CCAAACAATCCGATTTTTCCACTCGATTTGCCCGTCGAGGCACTCGACAAATTATCGTTTATGTAAAAAATACGTTTTACATAATATATCAAACTAAAATTTTACATATCCTATTGACAAAGAAGGGAGTATGCTATATTATATACATAGATTATCTATGCATATAAATTCTATGTATATTTCAGAGGTTTTGAGGGAACGTTATGGAAAATAAATTTTTAGACAGAGTATCAGATTTGATACAGAACACATCCGCTCGTCAAAGCATAACCGCCGAGCTTGAAAGCCATATTTTAGACAAAGCTGATTATTACGAAGAAATCGGCTACAGCAAAGAAATTGCAATGCAAAAGGCAACCGAAGAAATGGGCAACCCCGACGATACCGCCGTACCGCTCAACGCTCTGTATAAAAAAGGTGTTGTCAAAGGTGTCTGGAGCATAATTACCGCAGTTTTCTCCGTTGCATTTTCTCTGCTTTGCTTTAACGTAATTCCGATTGAGCACCGCTTTTATTACGCTGACAATAATTATACTGTTTATCATACGGCGACAGCGGATTTTATTTCAATGCTTGTGCTTTTTCTGTTCATTTTTCTGCTTTATAAAGCGTACAGACATAAGAACCCATCGGCAGGGATAATGCTTATCCTCTCGCTGACAGTAATGCTCACAGCAAATATTACAAACGAAGTAAACGACGGAATACAGTTTGCAATATTTCAGCCGCTTTTCTATCCCGTCATAACGTTTATAAAGTGCGGAATTTCGGGCTATTCCGACAGCATTTTCGGTTACAGCTACATTGTTGACAGCGACAAAATTGTCTACCGAATCGGTGCAATTGCAGTTTTTATTGTTTTGCTTTTGCTTGCGCTTGTGATTGTTATTGCGATTTTTCGCCAGCGGAGCTTGAAACCGGTTCGCATACTTCTGAGAATATCAAAAATAAGCTGTTCGGCTATGTGCATAATACTTTGCATAACGACAGTCGCTATGAGTGTTTCAGCAGTTTTTGCCGTAATTAATATAGAAAATAAACGGCTTGAAATGAAAGAGGCAAGAAAAAATGCAATTGACTTTCTTATTAATGCTGATATGTCGGGCGGTCTTGATAGGATTAACGAACAGCTTTTAGCGGAAGGCTATGAGTACTGCTACTGCGAATACGAAGATCCTTTGGGAAAATTTGACGAGACTAATATGCAGTCGGTCAATAATTACAGAGTTTTCGCTGCTATAGGATCGCAGTGTGCCTTGTGGCAAAAGGGTTTTTGCAACACTGCAATGATGACGTATGAAAATTCTTTGCATTGCGTGTCGACCATCTTTGAAAGTACGGTAACTTATCCTGAGGAGGATTTTTACCTTACGTATGCCGAGTGGCTGCAGTTTGATTACGTGGAGGAAAACGGATTTACAAGACGTCCGACAATAGAAGAATTTATTAATTGCGGATTTTACACAAAAGCGATAGCGGTCGGCAGAGGAGAAAAAACAGTCAGCTTTACATTTGCCAACATCGAAAATCATCAGCATTTAACGTCATACAGCTTTCAGTGGTCAGATGTGGAAAACACGTATATATTAATGTCACGTGACAGAACGGACGAATCTGTTTTGTATTGATATTGAAAAAGTTAAGATATAATTTTAAGAAACGGAGTGTTTATAATGAAAATCAGCAAGGAGCTTATCAAGGGAAGCACATCAATGCTCGTAATGAGCATTTTAAAGGGCAAGGATTTGTACGGTTATAAAATCATCAAGGAGCTTGAATTGCAGAGCGAAAGCGTTTTTGAGCTGAAAGAAGGAACTTTATATCCTATTCTCCACGCACTTGAGGAAGAAAGCTTCCTCGAAAGCTACTGGGAGGAATGTGACGGCAGAAAACGCAAGTACTACCACCTCACACGAAAGGGCGAAAAACAGCTCACTGAAAAACAGCAGGAGTGGAAGGTGTTCTCAAAGTCGGTTGACAAGGTGCTCGGCTTTGCGAATTGATTTAGCCGAGCGGAAAAGTCGGTTATTTTGGTAAAAACGGTTGACCGAATTATAAATTGATATGTAGGTAACGTTGAGGGACGTGCAGTAGCCCGTCCCCTACACTGATTAATATAAAAAGCTGATTTTATATTCATACAATATGTGTAAATTTAGTCTTAACAATGTACTACGGCTATAAAGGAAATGTTTGCATTTTGGAATACAGATTGCAATAATTGTGAATTTGCAAATTAGATGACGTAAAGTAGTTTCTTGCGTCTGATTTAGAAAAATGTCTGACTCCCGAGATACCGAGGTTTAGCTTATAACCGACTTTTATAACGGACTAAAAAAATTTTTTCGGAAATTGCATAGAAATATGCAATTTTTTTCGTTTTTTCGCCGTAAGTGGAGGTGAAAAAATGATTATATACCAAAAGAAAAAACTGATTGAGTGCGGTGACACTGACTGCGTGGGAGTTACGGGCGATAATGCCGCCTATACTCAGGACTTCTACATCAAGGGCGTGTCTGACGACTCAATCAGCTACACGCTTCACCTGCGCTTTGCAGACGGAAGCGTAAACTCAATTACCCCCGACCTTGTGCGCACAGACGGAGAGGGTACGGGAATAAGCTGGATTGTCAAGAAAAACGACATCTTTATGCACGGCTACTTTGAGCTTCAGATTGAGGGCAGAAACAGCACAGGACTTATATTTCAGACGGAAATCGTAAGGCTTAGTGCTGACGAAAGCCTGCCTGTTGAGGACAAGGAGTACGAAAATCCGAATTCCGAAACTCTCCGACTGCGTGAGGAAGCATATGATGCGCTTGAAACGCTCAGCAGTCAGCAGGAGGAGCTTGACGAGAATTTCAAACGGCTTGAGCAGACAGACGTCAGCAAGAAGGTTACCTCGTCCGATTTGCTTGATGTTGTTCCGAGCCGCAACCTGCTCAATCTGCCCGATTATTCAGCTGTCAAAAACGGCGTGACTGTTGAGGTGAAGGACAACAAAATTACGCTTGCGGGCACTTCAACGGCTTACACGGAGTTTTATATTAATTTGCCCGAAGTCAAAACGCTGAAAGCTGATAATACCTACACTCTTTCACTGCATAATCTGACCGCAAGCAACGCAAGTGTGTTCTACATTTATCACTTAAGAACAGACAGCGAAACTTCAGATACAAACCTTGTATCTTTAAGCTCGGCTAACGCCGTTGACGGCAATACAGCTTCATACACTCCGACCGCCGATATTACGGCTTCATATGTCAAAATTGCAATTGCAAGCGGCAGAGTCACAGACAGTGTATTTTATGCACAGCTTGAACTCGGAGATACTGCAAGTGAATATCACAGTCCGACAATTCCCGAATCGGTAACAATTAAAAATTCATACTTTGAAAAGCTCAACGCAGTCAGGATGAATTACATCTATGTTTCAAGGAGCTATTCATTCCTTGACGAGGGCTACGGCGTGACGAAATTCAACACAATCTATGACGCTAACGAAAGCATTAAGGATAATGGTTACTACAACCGCTATACAATTGTTGTAAAGTCGGGCACATATACCGATTTGCAGGAACGCTATGCAGGAATTTCGGACAGCGGAGAAACAGAGCTAAAGGGAATATGTACCAAGGACTATGTATATTACGAAGCCGAAAATATCTATTCTATGGGCAGTGTGGTTATTAAATGGGACGGTGCGACCGGATTTGATACACTGACAAGGGCAGATATTGTGCTGAAATGTCCGTTCCACATCAGACCGAACACACATACGCATATCAGAGGATTTACGTTTAACACAAAAAATCTGCGTTACGGAATTCACGTTGAAACAGGCGGCAAAGGCTATTTGTCGGACTGGAAGATTGATAATTGCAGATTTATCTGGGGAGGTAATCCCGACTGTACTGACTATGCCAAAAATACAAATGTTCCCGTTTTCGGATGCGGTCATTCAATCGGCGAAAAGGGAGTTATAAGCAACTGCAAAATCGTTGCGACTAACTGCACAATCGGCTATCAGAACCACGAAAACAAGGACTACAGCGGAAAGAATTTAGCTGTAAAAAGCGGAGCAGATATAACAATTAAAAACTGCGATTTCGGCGGAACAAAAATTCAGTGCAGAACGCTCTACGGCAAGGTTTCCGACACACCCGGTCAGGTAACGGTTGACAACTGTATAAACATAAGCAGTATTGAAAACCTGTACAGCGGCGAAAGCACAGAGCCTTGGTGGACAGTCAAATCACAAAAAGAGAACAACTGATAAAAAATTTAAACTCTGCATCATCGGCAATTTAAATGCTTGATGGTGCAGAGTTTATTTTTATAGTGGTGTTAAGTCACATAATTTATAGAATTAACAGACCTACAGTTAATTATTGTCGGACGTACTGATTCAACTTCTGATGAGCCTGCAACAGAACCTGAGGATTCAACTCCCGACGAGCCTGCAACCGGCAACACAGATAATCCAAAAGACGCAGGTCTGCTGAATATTCCACAGTATTCGGCAGAAAAGAACGGCGTTTCAATTAAGGTTGAAAATAACGAATTTTCACTGAAAGGAACTGCTGATGCCTATACAGAGTTCTATATTAATTTCACAGAACCGTTTTTTGTTAATGATTCAAATAAATACACACTGTCCTTATATGATATTTCCGGAGAAGGATGTTGTGTGTTCTATGTGTGCCACAAAAAAACCTCTGATGAAACATATGATAAAAATCTTATATCAATGAGTACGGCAAACGCCAAGTCGGGAAAAAATGCATCATTTAGCCCGACAGACGAAAATTCGGCTGACTACTGCAAAATTGCAATAGGAAAAGACTGGAACGCAGAATGTACATTTACCGCTAAAATGACCGCAGAGCAGGTAAGCAAAAATGAAGATGAAAATATGAATTATCTGTATGTTTCAAAAGAATATACAACTGCCGACGAGGGCTACGGCGTAACGAAATTCAACACAATCTACGACGCTAACGAAAGCATTAAGGATAATGGTTACTACAACCGCTATACAATTGTTGTAAAGTCGGGCACATATACCGATTTGCAGGAACGCTATGCAGGAATTTCGGACAGCGGAGAAACAGAGCTAAAGGGAATATGTACCAAGGACTATGTATATTACGAAGCCGAAAATATCTATTCTATGGGCAGTGTGGTTATTAAATGGGACGGTGCGACCGGATTTGATACACTGACAAGGGCAGATATTGTGCTGAAATGTCCGTTCCACATCAGACCGAACACACATACGCATATCAGAGGATTTACGTTTAACACAAAAAATCTGCGTTACGGAATTCACGTTGAAACAGGCGGCAAAGGCTATTTGTCGGACTGGAAGATTGATAATTGCAGATTTATCTGGGGAGGTAATCCCGACTGTACTGACTATGCCAAAAATACAAATGTTCCCGTTTTCGGATGCGGTCATTCAATCGGCGAAAAGGGAGTTATAAGCAACTGCAAAATCGTTGCGACTAACTGCACAATCGGCTATCAGAACCACGAAAACAAGGACTACAGCGGAAAGAATTTAGCTGTAAAAAGCGGAGCAGATATAACAATTAAAAACTGCGATTTCGGCGGAACAAAAATTCAGTGCAGAACGCTCTACGGCAAGGTTTCCGACACACCCGGTCAGGTAACGGTTGACAACTGTATAAACATAAGCAGTATTGAAAACCTGTACAGCGGCGAAAGCACAGAGCCGTGGTGGATAATTACACAAAAATAATATTAATACTAACGGCAGTACGCCGTTAAAGAGAAATCACCGTGACAGATGAACGTCAGTCACGGTGATTTTATTTCGTTTCATTACAAAATCAGGGTTTTTCGCCTGTCAGAAATTCAATACTTCTTTCAATAGAGTCTTTTGACGTTCCCCATTCCTGTCCCTTGCTTCGGTAGTCGAACATTGAGCAGAAGTGGGTTATATCGCCTTTGAGCGACTCAAGATAATTTTTAGTAAGTGCGGCTGTTTCAGCGTGAAATTCAGCAAGGTGCTTTGACGGCATACCGCCCTTGCCTGTCGCTGTTTCCATAATAAATGAATAGTGCTTAAGGCAGATAAACGGCTGTTCGTTGTAGAGCCTGCGAAATTCCTCTCCCTTTGCCCATTCAACAAAAATGGTAGCCATAAAATGACGCATATCCCTCTCTATTCTGTCGCATACATAGCAGGAATCAAGCTCGTTTTTAATCCCTTCAAGCTGTTTTTTGTCGGGCTTGCCTTTGAGCTTTTTCGGCATAAAATTATCGATTATTTCCTGAAGATGACTTTCAAGAATCAGTGCGTTTGGGAGCTTCTGACCGCTTTCAAACATTTGAGAAAAGTGTCGGTGACAAAAGCCTTTTTTGTTTGTTTCAATTCTGATGTTCGGCTCCATCATAGCATCGCCCGTTATGAACCTGACGTACTGCTCCTCAAGCATCTCTTCCATACGGCAGAACGGACAGCCGTCCTTGGGCATAAAAATATCGTTAATCGGAATGGTGCATATTGTTTCTTTCATAATGTTCCTCCGCAGTTTTTATTTGTCAGATTATCCCCTTAATCAGATGATAATCAGAGTGTGTATGATAAGATAAACCACAATTTAGCGGTGAGTTGACTCGCAAAAAAAATTAAAAATTTCGGTCAAGCCTTTT
>DXYG01000103.1 GCA_019415925.1 Clostridiales bacterium | reverse complement strand
GTTATTTTATGAAAAATTAAATGACAAATTATTGAAGAAAAAGAAGGAAAAAGCAAGCAATATTATTGCTATTCTTGCTTGCATTGTTTTATCAATATTGATTTTGTATTTAGTATCAGCAATATTTTGTTTTTTCATTAATGATTTTACAAAAAATAATTTTTATCTTCCAATTATTTACTCATTTGTTTTTACTTTAACAGGGATTATAATGACGATTTTTTTTAGCGTAATCGGTACAAAAAAGCAAAACGTTATAGATAAAGCTCATAGTAATTTTGAGAGGGATGGCATGGATGTTAACCTTGATTTATATGATCATGATAAATTAGCTCAAAAGCTACATAATTATTTAAACAATAAATCAATTATTTTTTTTATTATTGTAATAGGTATATACCTATTGATTCCCTTAATTGTTTTTAGTAGTATTGGAAAAATTACTGCGGAAAGTCAAACTGGTTTTTATGTTATTGAAGATTGCGAATCTCATGATTATGCAGTTATTTATAATAACGGAACTGAGTTGATTTTAGAAGAAGCAAAAATTGAAGATGAAACCATAACTATTGACACAACTAAGCAAAAAATTATTTCAGCAAAAGACATTACTTTACATAAAAGGGATTTTTTAATTGTAAAATCAAATACAAGCCCTTAATAATATTTTATACTTATAAAAACAACCATGTTTTTAATGTAGATTTTTTATAATTGATGCTATTTTGATGATGTAACAGACGGAATTGTTGGAATTTTTGAAACTGTATGAGAAGTTTGAAACAAAAATTGAGCGTCAAAAGCGGAAAATCAGACCGTGTTCCGTACATAAAAATATATCAAAAAACGGCTTAAACGCAGTGTTTAAGCCGTTTTTGCTTTGGCAGGGGCAGAAGGACTTGAACCCTCGGCACGCGGTTTTGGAGACCGCTGCTCTACCAACTGAGCTATACCCCTGTATCTATTCACTTGCAGAAAATTTTGCCTGATATGCCTGAAATGCAATTAACCTCACAAAATCACACAAAATTCAACGCAAGAGTTATTGTATCATTAATGCGGGAATTTGTCAATAGCTGAATGAAAAATTGTTAAAAAACATTGATTTGCAGGCTCTTCATTACGTCAAGTGCAGACTTGTTTAAGCTGTTATCATTTGACGCAACGCAGGCAGAGTCAACCAAAACCTCTGCTTCGGGGAGTGCTGTTTTGGCAAGTACGGCGTTTGAAATTACGCAGATATTCGTTACAACTCCGCAAAGCTCGACTTTGTCAAAATTTTCACACCTCAGGTACTCAAAAAGCTCTGCTGAGCCAAAGCTCGGCTTGTAAAAGCACTTATCGCTTTCTTCCTGCATTTCTGCTGTTCTGCCGTACAGCTTATGACCGTCGGTGCCCTTTATACAATGTTCTACAGGCAGATTTCTGCCCTCGTTTGTTTGCAGGTAATTTTCTTCGTGGGTGTCAAAGGTAAAGACAATTTTCCAGCCGTCGCTGCGGTATTTTTCAATTTTATCTGCAATTCTGCCGTCAAGCTGTTCAGCCTTTTCAAAGCCGAGCGAGCCTGTGACAAAATCGTTCTGGTAATCGACTACAATCAGACATTTTTTTATATTCATATCAGTTTTCCTTTATCTCAACAGGCTTTTCATCAAAGCCTTCGATTCTGAATTTCAAGCCGCAGGTTGAACATTCAAGATACGGTTCATCGTTGTTTTTATCGTCCTGAATCAGAAGCATAGGGCTTTCGCAGAACGGACAAAGCTTTAATTCGCTCTTACTCATAATCACACCTCATTTATAGTTTCTTTCATTATACTACGCAAATACCGGTGTTGTAAATAATTTTTTCTTTACAAAATGTATAAAAAGGGATAAACTATAGACAAGAAATATAATCGGACACAACGTGTCTACGTGAAATAAAAATTTTCGGAGGTTGCCGAATGGAAAATAAAAATATGTCTATGCTGTGCGATTTTTACGAGTTCACAATGTCGAACGGCTATTTTAAAAACGGTTTTTACAAGCAGAATGTCTACTTTGACGTATTCTTCCGCAAGGTTCCCGACAACGGCGGTTTTGCAATTGCCGCAGGTCTGGAGCAGGTAATTGATTATATAAAGAATCTTCATTTTGATGACAGTGATATTGAGTACCTGCGCAGTAAGGGGATTTTTGACGAAAAGTTCCTTGAATATCTCAAAAATTTCAGATTCAGCGGTGATATTTACGCTGTGCCCGAGGGCACTCCTGTTTTCCCGAATGAGCCGATTATGACGGTAAAAGCTCCTGCTATTGAGGCTCAGCTTATCGAAACCTTTGTATTGCTTACGCTCAATCATCAGACGCTGATTGCAACAAAGGCAAACAGAATTGTACGTGCGGCGCAGGGGAGAGCTGTGATTGAGTTCGGTTCAAGGCGAGCTCAGGGTGCAAGCGGAGCAATTGACGGAGCAAGGGCGGCATATATCGGCGGATGCGTCGGAACAGCCTGCACACTGACCGACAAGCTCTACAGCGTTCCCGCAGGCGGAACGATGGCTCACTCGTGGATTCAGATGTTCGACAGTGAGTACGACGCTTTCAAGACCTACTGCGAGCTTTATCCCGACAATCCAACGCTGCTTGTTGACACCTACAATACGCTCAAAAGCGGAGTGCCGAATGCAATCAAGGTATTCAAAGAGGTGCTTCTGCCGCAGGGCAGGACGGAATGTTCAATCAGGCTTGATTCGGGCGATATTTCGTATCTTTCCAAGAAGGCAAGAAAAATGCTTGATGACGCAGGGCTTCAGAATTGCAGAATAACCGCATCAAATTCGCTTGACGAGTACCTTATCCGTGACCTTATGATGCAGGGCGCAGAGGTTGACACCTTCGGCGTGGGAGAGAGGCTGATTACTTCCTCAAGCTCATCTGTGTTCGGCGGAGTGTACAAGCTTGTTGCCGTTGAGAACGAGGGTGGCGAGATTGTGCCGAAAATCAAGGTCAGCGAGAACACGACCAAGATTACAAATCCGCATTTCAAAAAGGTTTACCGCTATTTTGACAACGAGAGCGGCAAGGCTCTTGCAGACGAGCTTTGCGTTTATGACGAGGTTGTTGACAGTTCAGAACCGCACACAATTTTTGATTCAAACGCAACGTGGAAAACAAAGACGCTCACCGATTTTACGGCAAAGGAGCTCCTTGTGCCGATTTTCAGAAACGGCGAATGTGTTTATGAGTCGCCCTCAATTCAGAAGATTGCAGAATATTGCAGAGAACAGATTGATTTGTTGTGGGACGAGGTCAAGAGGTTTGAAAATCCGCATACCTATTATGTGGACTTGTCAAAGAAGCTTTACGAAATCAAAAATATACTTTTAAATGTTTACGGCGTTTAAATTTTGGCAGGGGTAATTCCCTGCCTTTGTTTTTTTGTTAAGTATTGACATAATAATACAATGTGTTATAATAATGATATAATCATATATTTTATACAAAAAATAATTACAGGAGGTTAAAAATATGAGAAAATTTAAAAAATTAACTTCAATATTTCTTGCGGCTTTGCTGGCAACCTCTGTGACGGCTGTTTCGTTGGAAAGCGTTTCGGCTGTTGTTGACGAGAACGGCTGTTATGCACCGGGCGATAATATTGAGGCTACCCACAGATACTACTTTGCAATGCCGAATTCATGGCTTAATGAGTACACCGATACGGCAGGCGTGTATTGGTGGTCCGGTACAGATGCCTGCGGAGCTATTGACGGTACGGGCGGCACAGTAACGTGGCCGGGCTATATGGCTCAGCGTGATGATTTTGCAACTGAATATTATGGCATTTACTATATAGACTGTCCCACGGATGTTCCTACGATCGTATGGAATAACTACATTGACGGCGGGTCGGATAAATATGCTCCTGTTTATTCAGCGGCTAAGCAGGCTCAAGATGCTAATGTAGAGTTCTTCTGTGACGGAGATTCTGATATTTATGGTACAGAATGGTTTGCGGAAATGGAAGAAAGCTATAACGGTGATAAAGCAAAGCTTGGCGACTTTGCCGACAACTTCTTCTATGATGAACAGTGGGGTCTTGGTTTTGCATTCGATTTTGACAATATGATTTATGTTGCGCCGTATGAGCCTAACGGTGAGAATTTTATGGGAAAACCTACATATAGCGGCGACTGGTACTTCTACTACGGCAACGGTGAGTATGGTACATATCCGACAAGAGAAGAAGCAGAAAGCAAGGGTGCATTGAAAAATCTTGCTGATTCACCCGCTACTCCCGACGAGCCTGTGCCTGTAGATCCAACGGAGCCTGCTACACCCGACGAGCCTTTTGTTCCCGTTTATCCCGACGATGACGAGGGACAAATTCATTTTGATGTAAAAAAATCAGGTTGGGATTTAAATACTAACAAAAAGTTTTACTGTCATATCTGGAAGTACGACGGCTCGCCTACTTCTTCGGGTACAGATTGGCTTCAGTGGCAGTCTAAAAAAGAGCAATGCAGTTTTGATGCCGACACGGGTATAGCAAGCTTTGATTTGAAAAAAACAGGGCATAATTTTGATGTCAGCGACGGTGCGGTTTACTGCGTTATTTTCTCGTCAAACACAGGCAGGCAGACCTATAATACAATAATGAGCGGTGCTTGTATCGGCGACACGATGTATTGCACCGGTATGCAAGTTGAAAACCCCGAGGATTCGGAAATGAAATGCAGCGAAGCAGTCTGGAAGAATAACCCTGATTGCGGTCCCGAGAAAAAAATAACTTCATCGGGCAAGGTTGTTGGTTCCGCCTTACCGGAAGGTGTAACGGATGAAATGATAGTGGCAAGATACCTGATTGAGTATTATAATGACAGCGAAATAGTCGATAAAACTCAGGAAATCCTGAACGAGCTTGAAGTATCGCCTGCCGGAGTAATGGATGCTGTAATCCAATGCACAGACGATGAGGACATAATGTATGCAGTCGATGACATTTTGAGTGCATGTGATGATCCGACTGTAAAGTATTGTGACGGATATTACTACGGACTATACGGTGATTCAACTGCTGTAATTACCGGATATGACGGGAATGAAACACAGCTTGTAATTCCTTCAGAGCTTGACGGACATGAAGTAAGAGAAATTGGTGAATTCGCATTTGAATTTTGCGAAGACATCGTAAGCATAACAATTCCCGACAGCGTTATGTTTATTGGAGATTTTGCGTTTACTTATTGTACAAGTCTTGAAAGCGTAACGTTATCAGACTCTGTCATCAGTATTGGTGAATTTGCATTTTTTGAGTCTCCAAAACTAAAATCCATTACAATTCCTTTGAGCGTATCGGAGATAGGCGGGAACGCTTTTGGATATTACATAAGCGAAGATGAAGAAGCTGAAATCTACGGAAAGGTTGAGGGCTTTACAATCAGAGGCTTCAGGGAAAGTGCAGCTGAGAGCTATGCAAATGATAACGGATTTGAATTTGAAGCTATAGGTGACATAGACGACAACGGTGTAATCAGCATTTCTGATGCAACTTTGATTCAGAAATATCTGGCTGATTTGACCGGATTGACTCCTGAACAGATAAAAGCTGCCGATGTAAACGGTGACGGAGTAGTAAATGTTCATGATGCAACTGCAATTCAGCTTTTGCTTGTCAGTTGAAACATTTATTTAATAAAATCGCTTATTTGTGATGGATAGAGATAGAATTTATGAGAAAATCTAAAAGATTAGCTTCAATTTTTATTACAGTGTTGCTTGTATTTTCAGTGACGGCTGCTGCATTCGAGAGCGTATCGGCGGCGATTGACGAAAACGGATGTTATGTTCCCGAAGATACAGAGTCAACCTACAGGTATTACTTTGCAATGCCGAGCACATGGTTGAATGCATATACCGATACGGCAGGCGTTTACTGGTGGGCAGGACCGGACGCCTGTGTTGGTGACAATAATGTTAAATGGCCCGGCTACAAGGCACAGCGTGAGGGGTATCAGAGCAATTGCTACGGTGTTTACTATATTGACTGTCCGACAAATGTTCCTTGCATTGTTTGGAATAACTATATCGACGGCGGAATGGATAGGACATCGCCTTTATATTCAGCCGCAAAGCAGGCAAGAGACGTTGCCGTCGAATTCTGCTCTGTCGGTGATTTGGAGCTTTATTCGGAAGAGTGGTTTGCAGAAATAGAAGAAATCTACAACACCGACAAGTCTGCTCTCGGTGAGTATGCCGATAATTTCTTCTATGATGAAGAGTTTGATTGCGGCTTTTCGTTTTACTATGATAATATGATTTACGTAGTTAATCATTTTTCGGGAAATCCAACTTCAGGTGCGGTGTGGAATGATACTTATGAGGGTGACTGGTATTTCTACTACGGCAACGGCGAATACGGCACATATCCCACTAAGGAATGGGCAGAGGCACACGGAACTTTATATACTCTCAGTAATTGGAAGGGTATGACTGCCTCTCCTGACGAGCCTGTGCCGACTGAGCCGAAGCCTGATATAAGAGGTGACGTTGACGGCAACGGAGTGCTTAATATTTCGGATACCACAATGATTCAGCTTTATCTGGCTGATTTAACCGTATTTTCTCCTGAGCAGATTACAAAAGCCGACGTGAACTGTGACAGAATAGTAAATGTTTTTGACGTAACGACAATACAGTTTTTCCTTGTCGGCAGAGGTATCGGCTATTGGTGTTGAGTAATGAAAACCAGCGTTAAATAACTAAATAAACAACCGGCTGTTTCAATTCAAGTTTGAAACAGCCGGTTATTTTTGTTTGATTATTCCTTTTGCTAAGCTTTGATTTCAGAATTAATTAATGATATAAACTATAATTAAGCGGTGGTATTATAGCAACGTTGACGTAGGGACACGGTGAGCCGTGTCCACACAAAAATTGCAATGCAATTTTTGTGAATGGGACGTGTAGGAACCCGTCCCCTACGATTGAAACACAAACGTTTCCTGTATTGC
>DXYG01000102.1 GCA_019415925.1 Clostridiales bacterium | reverse complement strand
CCGCAAGCCTTTAAAAAGGCTTGACCGAAATTTTAAATTTTTTTGCGAGTCAACTCACCGCTAAATTATCGTTTAACTCACGAAAACTAATAACCTTGTATTACGGTGATAATATGATAATCGACACACACGTTCACATTGGCAATATGCTTGTTTTCGATATGCCGCCCGAAAATGTGCTTTACTCAATGGATAAATACGGCATTGATTTTTCTCTTGTTTCAAATATTGAATGTGCCGAGAACGACCACAACGGCACCCCGATTCCGCAAAGTATACAGAAATCACAGAACGCCGTTCTTAAAAAGACTCTTGAATTTGCAAGAACTCATTCCGACAAAATCGGTGTATTGCCTTGGCTGAAAATCAGGCAGGAACGCCCCGATGCAGAATTCATCAGAATGATTGCCGACAACAGGGATATAATTTACGGACTCAAGCTGCACCCCTTTCATTCAATTACAGCTCCCGATGATGAAACGCTCGAATCGGTGTATAAAATAGCGGCAGAATACAGCTTGCCCGTAGTTTCCCATACGGGAGGTTGTGCTGAGGCTGACTCACTCCGACTTTACAATGCGGCCAAAAAGCACCCCGAAATAAATTTTGTTATGGTGCATATGGACTTGGGGACTGACAAAAGTCAGGCAATTGAGTTGCTCGGCAAACTGCCTAATCTCTACGGCGACACAACGTGGGTACCTATTGAGAGCACTCTAAAAGCAATAAATAAGTGGGGCAGTGATAAAATCCTCTTTGGCTCGGACAACCCGATTGACGGCAAGGACACCTATCTTAATGATAAATTTGGCAACCGTTCGCTTTATCAGCAGTATTTCAACGAGTTCAAGGCTATGGTGAGCAAGGAAGATTACGACAACATAATGTACAGAAATGCAAAAAAACTTTTCAGAATAAAAATCTGAAATTTATCATTTCACCACTTACAATTCAAAAAAATGCAACTAAAAACGGCAGTTTCAAATCCCGAAACTGCCGTAAGTTTTTATTTTATTCAATATTACGTTGGAAAAATCAGATAACTCTTACTCTGATAACGCCGTCAACTGCCGCAATCTTGTCTGCGTCAGCCTTGTCTGCGCCTGCAACGTCAATGATTGTGTAAGCGTAGTCGCCTCTGCTCTTTGAAAGCATATTTTCAACGTTGCCGCTGAGCTCTGTAAGAACCTTCTTGAGAAGCTCGGGAACGTTCTTGTGCATTACGCAGAAACGTGTGTCACCTTCGCTTGTTCTTGCAAGTGAAATTGCAGGATAGTTTACAGAGTTGATGATGTTGCCGTTTTCGAGGTACTCCATAACCTGGTTGCAAGCCATAACAGCGCAGTTTTCTTCACTTTCGGGAGTTGATGCACCGAGGTGCGGCATACAGATTACATTCTCCTCGCCGAGAATATCGTCTGTACCGAAGTCGGTAACGTACTTTGCAACCTTGCCGCTCTTGAGTGCTTCAAGAACTGCGGTTGAATTTACAAGACCGTCACGGCTGAAATTGAGAATGCGAACGCCGTCTCTCATCTTTGCAATCATATCAGCGTCAACAAGGTCCTTTGTATCGGGAGTAAGCGGAACGTGGATTGTGAGGTAATCGCAGTTAACCATAACTTCCTCGTTGCTCTTCATAAGCTTAACAGCGGGGTCAAGTCTTAAAGCGTTGGGAACGGACATAAAGGGGTCAAAGCCGACAACGCTCATACCGAGAGCAACGGCACAGTTAGCAACAAGAATACCGATTGCACCGAGTCCGATTACACCGAGAGTTTTGCCCTTAAGCTCGGGACCTACGAACTGGCTCTTGCCCTTTTCAACCATTTTGCCGACAGCGTCGCCGTTGCCCTTGAGAGTTTTTGCCCAGTCGATACCCTCTGTAATCTTTCTTGAAGAGAGGAGCATACCTGCGATAACAAGCTCTTTAACTGCGTTTGCGTTAGCACCGGGAGTGTTGAAAACAACAATGCCCTGCTCGGAGCATTTGTCCTTGGGAATGTTGTTTGTGCCTGCACCTGCTCTTGCAATTGCAAGGAGGTTGCTGTCAAACTCCATTTCGTGCATTGACGCACTTCTTACGAGCACTGCATCGGGGTTCTGAACGTCGTCGCCGTAGGTGTAGTTTTCACCGAGACGGCTTGTGCCGATGCTTGAAATTTTATTTAATGTCAGAATATTGAACATTGTAATCAATCCTTTTTAATATATGTTTGTGCGTATGATAAACCATACAAAAATATAAATTATTTATTGTCAGCTTCAAATTTCTTCATAAACTCAACGAGCTTTTCAACGCCCTCATAAGGCATAGCGTTGTAGATTGAAGCTCTCATACCGCCTACACTGCGGTGACCTTTGATGTTTACAAAGCCTGCGTCTGTAGCTTCCTTAACAAATTTTGCGTCTAAGTCAGAATCCCCTGTTACAAACGGAACGTTCATAAGCGAACGGTCCTCGGGAACAACTGTGCCCTTGAACATTTCTGAGCTATCGAGGAAACCGTAAAGAAGGTCAGCCTTCTTCTTGTTCAGCTCATACATCTTGTCAAGACCGCCGACCTCATTTTTAATCCACTCTAAAACGAGCTTAGCAATATAGATTGTGTAGCAGGGTGGAGTGTTGAACATTGAGCCGTTATCAGCGTGAGTTTTCCAGTTGAGCATTGTAGGAGTAATGTCCATAGCATTGCCGATTAAGTCCTCACGAACGATAACAACAGTAAGACCTGCGGGAGCCATATTCTTCTGTGCGCCGGCATAAAGAACGCCAAACTTTGAAACGTCAATAGGTCTTGAAAGAATGCAGGAAGAAATATCCGCAACAAGCGGAACGTCGCCTGTATCGGGAAGCTCGTTATATACTGTTCCGTAGATAGTATTATTCATACAAATGTAGAAGTAGTCAGCGTCCTTTGTAAAGGTCGAAGGATCGAGCTTGGGTATGTATGAGAAGGTCTTGTCAGACGAAGAAGCAACAACATTAGCTTCGCCGTAACGAGCTGCCTCTGCGTGAGCCTTCTTAGCCCACTGACCTGTGATTACATAGTCAGCCTTACCGCTTTTTGTCATAAGGTTCATAGGAATTGCTGCAAACTGTGTTGAAGCGCCGCCCTGAAGGAAAAGCACCTTGTAGTTGTCGGGGATATTCATAACCTCTCTTAAAAGAGCCTCTGCACCCTCAATAATTGTACCGTAAATTTTTGAGCGGTGCGACATCTCCATTACGCTCTGACCGCTGCCCTCATAGTCGAGCATTTCAGCCGCTGCTTTTTTAAGTACAGACTCAGGTAACATTGACGGGCCTGCAGAAAAATTGTAAACTCTTGCCATGTCTAAAATCTCCCTTTATTTATTTAAAGAATTTTAAATTATTTTCGGCAACCGCATTTTATTGTGCAGCATTGCCTATAGTTTAACATTTAAATTATACGCCTATATTTTAACAAAGTCAACAATAACGGCGAATTTGTACATAGAAAAATAAATTGATTATATAGTGATTTTGCCAAAATTATTTTCTTTTGAATGACGGCATTTTAACCAGAAACGGCAGAAATCTGTTAATGACAAAAACCATAATTATTTCAACCGCCATAACAAGAACAAAGAACAGCAATACCTCGGGATAACCGTTGCTGCTGATTCCGAACAGGTGATAGCACAAAAGGCGAATCATATAAATTACACCGAGCGTTGAATGAGTGCAAAAAATAATAATCGAATTTCTGCCGAAAAATTGCAGCACCCTGCATTTATCAAAAAACGCCTTGCAGATTATTATCATAGTCAGCGAGCCGACAAGAGCCGTCGGAAAATATATAAGCGGATTTCCGACTCCTCCTCGGATATCAATGTTGCTGTTAAAACTGCTCGGAATAAAATTTACAAAAAACAGAATTATTGAAATAACCGTAAATTTTACCTGATTTTCGTTAAAATATTTACCGTTTATCACCCTGTTAAAATAATATCCGACAAACAGGAATGTTGTTCCCAATGAAATTCTCAGCAGCATATACGCAGTCTGCCTGAGCAATTTCATAGGTACCGAGGTGTTAAAAATCGGGTTGCCGTTTATAAAAATCGTCACAAAAGAAACGCAGACAATAAAGGATGCAATTATCAGCAACAGCACCGACTTCTTTTTTACATTACGCTCAATCAGCGTAAAGACAATTTTTGACAAAAACAACGAAGGAAAAAACCAAGGAGCACCGTAGCCGCATAACGAAACCGTATAAATAACGGCACTGAGCAGATAGCGTGGCGACTCACCTCTGAGAGCCAGAACAAGTATAATCAGAGCCGAAAAGGTAAAGTAAGGATACAAAAGGCTTTTAGCGTCTTTTATGATAAGCTCCTTAAACGGCTTGCTCTTCCTTTTCTCCTTGTTCACGTCAAGCAGCATACCGCTTACGCAGAAGAAAACCGCAAGCATAAACGGTGTGTACCACCTTGTAAGCAAAGAATTCCAGTTTGCCTCAATATGATAAAACACTACAATCAGCACGGCAATTCCCTTGACCGAGTCAAGATAGCCTATTCGCTGATTATTTGCAGTTTTAATAGTTTTAACGCTGTCCATACAATCAGCCAACCGTAATTTCACCGATTGCAGTGATGATTTCATCTCTCATTCTGATTGCCTCATTACGTGCAGCCTGTGCAAAATCCTCTTCTGTAAGGTTCTGCTTTTTCCAAGCGCACATAATACCACGGCTTGAATTGATGATTGCGCCGAGGCCGTTTTCGTCAAACGCATTTTTAACGTCCTCTGCACCGCCGCCCTGTGCGCCGTAGCCGGGAACGAGGAAGAAGGTGTGCGGGAGCTTTGCCCTCATCTCTTTAAGCTGTTCGGGATAGGTTGCGCCGACAACTGCGCCAACAGCCGAGTAGCCGTACTTGCCCGTAAGCTCCTCTCCCCAGTTCTCGCACATTCTGCCCATATGCTCGTAAACGGTTTCGTCACTGTCAAGCTTCATATCCTGAAGCTCGCCCGAGCTTGGGTTAGAGGTCTTTACAAGCACGAAAATGCCCTTATCCTTTTCACTGCAAACGCTTGCAAGCGGCTTGATACCGTCGGTTCCGAGGTAGCCGTTTACTGTGAGTGCGTCAGCACCGAAAGCGTCAATCTGCTCGCCTGCAACGTCGGTTGTGCCGAGGTGAGCCGTTGCGTAAGCCTCCATTGTTGTGCCGATGTCGTTGCGCTTGCCGTCTGTGATTACGAACATTCCCTTTGATTTTGCGTAGGCGATTGTATCGCAGAGTGCCTTTACGCCCTGCCAGCCGTACATTTCATAATATGCAGCCTGCGGCTTGATTGCCGGAACAATGTCGCAAAGCGAATCAATCAGCGCCTTGTTGAACTCAAAGAGTGCCGCAGCCGCTCCGTCAAGCGTTTTTCCGTATTTTGCAAAGCAAGCCTTCTTGATTGAAGCAGGAACATAGTCGAGCTTCGGGTCAAGACCTGCAACAGTTGGGTTCTGCATTTCCACAATTTTTTCAATAAGTCTGTCAAATGCCATTTTCTACTCTCCTTTTTTAGTCCGTCATGTCATTTGTTCATAATTCAAATGTTTCCAACGAAATTGTTGTTTGTCTTTTATGAATTAATAATATCAAAAAGCTCGTTGCTGAAGCGTGAATAATCCTGTCTGTCGTCATTTACAAACGAAATTGCAGGACGAGGGTGAGTATTGAACTGACCTGTGAGCATATAAGGAATATCATATCCCCATTTTACGCCGTCCTCCTTGAGCTTATGAGTATGTTCCTCAATAATTTTGAGAATCGGGTCAACCTTATACTTAGGATTCTTGAGGAAGCCGAGCAAAAGCTCAAGTGCGCAGTTGCCTGCACCTCTGCCCATTCCGTCAACTGTAGCGTCAAGGTAGCTTGCGCCCTGAGTCATAGCCTCAATTGTATTTGCAAAAGCAAGCTGCTGATTGTTGTGTGCGTGGATTCCGACAGCCTTGTTGTATTTGTCTGCGATTGAGCAGTAAAGCTCTGCAAGCTTTCTTGACTCCTCGGGATAGAGTGCGCCGTAGCTGTCAACAATGTAGAAAGCGTTAACGGGACTCTGTCCGAGAATTTCAAGCGCAGTAACAATGTCCTCGGTCTTTGCCTTTGAAACAGCCATAATGTTGATTGTAGTTTCATAGCCCTTTTTAGCGCAGTCCTCAATCATCTCGATAGCCGCAGGAATTGTGTTGATGTAGGTTGCAATTCTGACAAGGTCAATCGGGCTGTCCTTTTTAGGGATAATGTCCTTCTCAAAATCAGTTCTTCCAACGTCAGCCATAACTGCAATTTTCAGCTTTGTCTTATTGTCGCCGACAATTTTTCTGATGTCAGCGTCGTTACAGAACTTCCACTTTCCGAATTCCTTTTCGTCAAAAAGCTCCTTTGAAGCCTTGTAACCGAACTCCATATAGTCAACGCCTGCTTTTACGTTTGCCTCGTACAAATCCTTGATGAACTTGTCGTCAAATCTGAAATTGTTGCAGAGTCCGCCGTCACGGATTGTTGCGTCAACTACTCGTATATCCTGTCTTACCGACAGTAAATCACCCTTCTGTGCCATAAAATTTATCTCCTTTATGAATTTAATTTATTTTTTCATTAACAAATTTTACACGTTTATTAACATTTAAAAGTATCGTTTCGCAGACACCTTCAAAATTTTTAGCCACATCAATATTTGTAAATCTCAACACATCTATATTAAGTGAATTAAAAAAATCTGTCCTTTTTTGGTCATACCCCAAAGCATCTGGTTCATAATGCTGTGAACCGTCAATTTCAATCACTAACATTGCCTTATCGCAATAGAAATCGGCAATATAGTTTCCAATCAGTTCCTGTCTGCGAAAACGGAACGGACAAATTCTTAAAAAATCGTACCAAAGGTGCTTTTCCTCTTTTGTCATATTTTTTCTTAATGCTTTTGCTAAATTCAAATTTTGTTTATTTCTTGGTAAATTCATATTTAATATACCATTAAACTTTTAATCCTGCTCCAAGGCTCCCCTTTTTGAGGGGAGCTGTCATTTTGCCTACAAAATGACTGAGG
>DXYG01000101.1 GCA_019415925.1 Clostridiales bacterium | reverse complement strand
ATTTAATATTATATTCATCTGTATTACAAATTTAAAGTACCTCATCACGAAATGCATTAATTCAGCACGAACGGTTTGCAATTATTTATTATTTTGTGATATAATCAATGTGGGTAATTTTGCGCAAGGAGCAAGTAATATGAAAATAGCGATTGTTGATGATTTAAAATCAGACAGAGATATACTGAACGAGAAATTGAATCAATACGCAAAATGCAATAACATAAAATACGAGCTTACGGATTTTTCAAGCGCCGAAGAATTTTTAGAAGATTTTGAGGTCGGTAAATTTCAGATTGTATTTCTTGATATATATATGGATAAAATCACAGGTATGGATGCTGCAAAACAAATATTTAAAGCGGACAGCCTGTGTAAAATAATTTTTCTGAGCACAAGCGAGGAATTTGCCCGCCAAAGCTACAGCGTTAATGCCGTGTACTATCTCATAAAACCGATAGAAGACGAAGAATTTTTACACGCAATGGAATTATGCAAGCTTAAACCTGACTATAACGTACCGATGATAAGCATAAAGAAAAACGGCTCTGTCCACAGTATTGAAACAGAACTGATTTATTATATCGATGTTTACCGACACACAACACGGATACACCTGTGCAACAATGTAATAGAGCTTTATACAAATTTCAGCGAATTCATTGCTCCGCTTAAAAGCGACAGAAGGTTTTCTGTGTGTTCAAGGGGAATTATGGTAAATTTTCAGCATGTCAAGGACATTGAAAACGATTGTTTTATGATGAATAACGGTGAAGCTGTGCCGATAAGCAGACGAAACAAGCGAAACATTCAGGAACAGTGGTACGGCTATACATACAACAGCCTTGGAGATAAGTTATGAAAAAAGCAATACCTTTCAAAAAACACTTTGCTCTGTTAACTGCCTGTATTCTGTCGGCAGTTATGCTGACAGTCTTCTCTCTCAGTGCTGACGCATTGGAACTTCCGGAATATGAAAACGGCGTCATCACCAATATTTCAAACAGCAGTATTCTTGCAAACATACCTGAAGAAACAGTTAAGCAAGGCTACGATATAAATGACTTTTCATATTTAATTGAAGTAATAGAACAGCAGGAAATGACCGTTTGCAATGGCGGAAAAAATTATACCGTACCGATTGAAATCGAATGGAGTTTTGATAATGCAGATACATCACAACTCGGATATCGTGAAATTGTCGGCAAAATAATACCGCCTGAAGGCTGTACCTTTGCAGACGGTGTAATTGATACTGTTATCATTCCCTTTACGGTAATTCCTGACTCTGATTCACCCGTTGAAATAACTGAAATTTTTAATTATCAGCTTATCAAAAGCGGAGTAATGCTTGCTGTCGGCGATGAAGGCTGCTGGAACGAAACAGTTGAATACTGGTATGATTTTTTGGGCTTTGTTACAGGATATACTGAATACGGGGACGAAGCTGTACTTATCCTTGAAAGCCTTGATATAAGCGACGTAAATATAAACGCCGAGGGCGAATATACTGTTACTGCTATGTTTGCACTTGACGATGAATACAACAATAAATTTTTCATATCCGATGAGCTTCGCACCATAAAAATCCCCGTCAGAATCAGCAACCCCGATAATTTTGAAATACAGATAATCGGACAGGACCTTAGTTGTTTCACGGGCGTTTATTTACATAATCAGGATAGTGAAGTTCAGATTTACTATGTTGAGAGCGAAAATGAGCTGATGCATAATAAACTGACAGAATATACCGCTTTACCTGCTGACGAAAACCTTGCAGTTGCAGGCGGAGGAATATTCCGTATTTTCAACAACAGTCTTAATTATTACAGTCACTATTATTTTTATCTTGAATGCGGTGAAGAACGTTCAAATTACATACATATTTATTATGATGAAAATAACATTAACGTTTCTGAATTTACGGGCGGTGACCGTGACGGAGGAGACGCAGGCTCGAATTCTCTTCCCGACTATACTCTGCCGTATGGAGATGATGAATCGGCTCAGGATAATTCATCTAAAGACGAAAACAAAAAAACAGATCTGACCGAAAACGGAAAAGAAAAATCAAAAGTTTCTGAAAGTCCGAAAAAATCAACTTCTAATATTCAAAGCAATACAAACGATTTAATGCAAAATTTCACAGCTGAATCAACAACCGTTTTTGAAAATACCACTCACAACTATGCTGAGTCACAGACTGAAATATATGATGATAACAATGATGAGGGTTACGATAATTTCACAGAAATTGTCACCGAAACAAAGGACATCATTTCAGGCTACAGATTAAATCTTTTACTGCAAAACAACGATTATGCTGTTTTTTCCAAGGGCGGTATCACTGTTCAGATTCCGAGAAACACAATAGAAAAGCTTAATGTATCAGACAATGACCGTTTCAGCGTTGAGATAATCAAGACAGATGAAAATACTGTTACTGTAACTATATTTTTTAATAACAGCGAAATCACCTTGATTGAAGGAATGAAAATTATCGCCCCGTTTGATTATGAAAGCGGCAACATCACAGTTAAAGAAGTAAACAACGGAAAAGTAATAAACAGCACTTACGATAAAGCAAGCAATACCGTAAGCTTTCTTACGGGCAAAACAGGAACTTTCAAAATAACCTGCGAAAACAGCAGCTTTGAAAATACAGATATAAATACAACTGACCAAGGCTCAAGCGGTGTTGATCTGTTCTTAATTGTCGTTGCGGTACTTGTTTTATTAACAGCTTGTGTCACAGTTGCCGTGCTTTTATTCAGGAGAAGAAAAAGATGAAAAAGAACAGTCCATTTGTCAGGTATATCGGAATTATTCTTACAATTATTCTTTCTTCACTCTTTTTCATAACAATATATTCTGTTGACAATAAATATACGAAAAGCTCTGTTCAACCTATAGACGGTATGCTGATATTAACAGAAGATGATTTAGATAATAACCCTTCAAATTTTCTGATAAGGGGCTGGAGATTTTATCCAAATGTCTTGCTGACTCCCGAACAGTACAACGAAAATGCATCAGAATTATACAGCACATACGTTTCAATAGGAGAAAATACAGGACTTACTGACGAAAACGGAGTTGCTCCGCACGGGTACGGCACATATGTATTAACGCTTGTTCTTCCCGAAAAAACTGCAACCTACGCTTTGTATCTGCCCGAAATTTATTGTGCCTATCGTCTTTACATAGATGATGAGGAAATCATCAGTATAGGTACTCCCGAAAAAGATAATTACAATGCAGTCACAGCAAACCGAATGATAACCTTTGACCATTCCGGAAGTAATGCGGTTACTGTAATGCTTGCGGTAAACAATGAGTCATACATTTACGGAGGAATGGTTTACCCCCCCTCTTTCGGAACACCTGTTGCACTTAATTATCAGCGTGGAATAAATCTGGGCTTGTACCTTGCGGTGATTTCAATTGTAGCGTTCATTATGATTTTTTGCCTGTTCTTTGCAATAAGGCATAAACATCAGAATGCCGTGCTTTATACCCTGATGTGTTTTTTCACCATATTATTTATCGGATACCTAATTCTTCACACAGGATTTACTCTTTCCGTGTTTCCGTGGTATGCAATAGAAACAACAAGCGGATATATAGTTTTATTTCTGACAATCCTCGTTAACAACCGCATTTGCAGGGTACGTCACATAACAAATGTAATTTCTTCGGCAGTTTCTGCCGCATTCTGCATATTGATTTTTACTTACACAATGAATGCTTCATTTGTCAGCGGGATATTTATTGATTTATTCTCAAATATTATTTTCTGTTATAAGCTTCTGACGGCAGGATACTTGCTGATAACAGGCTGGCACAATTCAAGCGAATACAATGAAAACTACAGACCTCTGTTTTATGCATCGCTGTTCTATGCAAGCTCGTGCGTCTGGGACAGAATACTTCCGATGTACGAGCCAATTTACGGAGGGAGATTTATCGAATACGGCTGTCTTGCCCTTGTGCTTTCAATCGGATTTATGCTGTTAAAAGAAATTATTCAGAGCTATTCCTATAGCATGGCTTTTGCAGAAGAAAAAAAACAGATGACACGACAGCTTGCAATGCAGACTGAATATTCTGCGCAGATAAAACAGCAGTATGAGGAAAAGCGCAGGCTTATCCACGATTTCAGACAACATATCAGAGTCATCAACAGTATGGTAAATAGCAGCGACAATAATGAGCTCAAGCAATATTTATCGGAGCTTTCATATGAAATTACAAGCGATAAGGGTGCTCAAAGCATTGTTTTTTGTGAAAACACGGCAGTTGACGCACTTATCAGATATTACGCCGGAATTATGGATGAAAAAGGCATCCGCTCTCAGTTTCATCTCACAATTCCGAAAAAGCTTGACATTTCGGATGTTGAACTTTGCACTGTACTTGGAAATCTGATTGAAAATGCTGTTGAAGCCTGTGAAAATCAGAACTGCGGTGATAAATCAGTTTCAGTCAGCAGTACCGTTAAAGGCTCACATTTGTTTATAGTTATCCGCAATACCTTCAACGGTGAAATAAGGAAATTTCACAACTGCTTTATGTCCTCAAAAGGAATCAACCGTCCGGGAATAGGAATTTCCTCGTCTATGAAGATTATTAGCAACAACAGCGGTTCAATAAACATTACAAACAATGACAGTCAATTTCAGGTTGGAATCACTCTGCCGCTGAAATCCGAAACATAAAATATAATGCGATTGCAGTGAATGAATATTTATTATTCTATACATAATAACGAAGGGTTAAATTTTCCAATAGCATCAAAACAACAAAAACGCAAATCTGATGCTCTGCGGCTCTGAATTGGCTTATCTATACGGTTTGTTAACTTTCATCAATTGTGCCAAAACCGCATAACGAGAGTTGGAACCAGATTCTGAAACTGCAAAACAAAAACTGATTAAACACTGCGTTCAAACCGTTTTTTGATATAATTTTATGTATTTAACGCGGTCTGATTTTTCGCTTTTGATGCTCATTTCAGGAATCAAAATGCTCAGCCGACACTGATAATTCCAACTATTCCGTCTGCCGCATCGTCATACAGAATTATTATATCATCAAGATATATATATTTGAAAAGTCATAACAAATATATTCTAAGGGTTTGGAAACATAAATTCCAAACCCTTTTCTTTTAGCATGGCAAAAAAGCATTATGTTTGTGAGTATTAATTCTCAAATCCAATACCAAATATCATTTATTATGCAGACAACCTTTACTATCTCAACGCAGTAAACGCTCCGGATGCGTGGGAATTTATCAAGGGAGTACCTCACGAAAAGATAAGAGTGGGAATTATTGACACAGGCGCTCAGCTTGACCATCCCGACCTTGAAAATGTAATAAACAAGGACTTATCCGTTAGAATCACCTGCGACGGAATCATAGCACCGCTGAAGGGTAATAACGGATTACACGGAACGCACGTTTCGGGCATTGTTGCGGCACAGGCAAACAACGAAATCGGTGTTGCAGGCACAGCCTCGGCAGTAAACAACGATTTAATAGAGCTTGTGGAAATCGGCTCGGACACAGGCACAGGAAACAGCCTGTCAGCCTTTGTAATTTACAAGGCAGTGCTTTATGCAATCGACAACAACGTCAGAGTAATCAATATGTCACTGGGCGGAGCAACAGACCCCGACAACATCTTTCAGTCGGCGGTAGATTTGGCAATCAACAGCGGCTGTGTCGTAGTATGTGCGGCAGGAAACGAGAATTCATCAGATTACGCATATCCGTCAGACTGTTCGGGAGTGCTCAGCGTAATCGCACTTGACGAGAGCTGTCAGAACAAAGCGTCATACTCAAACTACGGCGGAACAGACAACAAGGTTTCTGCCCCCGGAACAGGCATTCTCAGCACAATACCCGAAAGCTTCGGCGAATTTAACTTTCTTCGTGGTTACGAACAGCTCAGCGGAACATCAATGGCAACTCCCGTAGTAGCGGCAGAGGCGGCAATGATACTTTCCGTAAATCCGACGCTCACCTCAACGGCGGTAAAGGAAATAATTTACAAAACCTGCACCGATATGGGCGATACGGGCTATGACAAAAACTACGGCTGCGGCATAATAAACATCTGCGACGCAGTAAAAACAGCCTACAATACACCTACAGCCGATATGCCAACGTCTGTTAAGCTTTCATCATCAAGCGTAACAACAGTAAAAGGCGACACCTTCAAGATATCAGCGTCGGTAACAACTCTCGGTCAGAACAAGGGCGTTTATTATCACACAGAGGATAACGGTATTGCAAAAGTTTCTCAGGACGGAACAATTACAGGCGTTTCTGACGGTGAAACAAAGCTTATTGTATCAACCGAGAATTCAATCACAGATGAGTGTGTTGTCAAAGTACAGTCAATTGGCGGCAAAAAACTTGAAGCGCCAAAAGTAGATGAAGTCCAGACAGGCGTATATACCGGTGCAAGAATCCAATGGAGCAAAATTGACGACGCTGATTACTATCAGATTTATGCTTCAACAGGAGATGACGACACATTCAGATACAGAGGGTTGCATACGGAGAAAGTGCGGAAAATCCGAATGTACCCGAATATGAGGGCTACTGCTTTGCACACTGGAGCGAGGACACATCATACATCACCAAAAGCATTGCTGTAAAGCCTGTCTACCGAGCAGAAAGCTTTGCAGGCGGAAACGGTCACACTATCACGGGACTTTATGTATTTACATCAGACGACTATGCGGGCTTCTTAGGCTACGCAAGAAACGCAGATGTCCTTTGTCTTAAGCTTGAAAGCACTTATATCAAAACCGAAAACAGCTTTGCAGGAGCAGTCGCAGGCAAATTTGAAAACACCTCCGACAGCGAGCATAAAATTCAGGCTTGCTGTGTAAGCGAATCGGCAATAATCGCAAACGGCATATCAGGCGGAATTGCAGGTCAGTTTGAAAGCAACAAGCAGTAAATCGGGCAGTTGGTCATAAAAAAGAAAATACTTTGCAGAATTTTATGATATATCATTTAGTACGCTAAACCATAATTTAGCGTTGGAATTATAGCAACGTTGACGTAGGGACACGGTGAGCCGTGTCCACACAAAAATTGCAATGCAATTTTTGTGAATGGGACGTGTAGGAACCCGTCCCCTACGGAAATGTTTGTTGGTCACAATAATGTTGATATAATCGGTTGCGTTTGATAGTCAACACGGACACGGCACGCCGTGTCCCTACGACTGTAAAGGAAGCGTTCGTTGTTGCCCAACGGGCAGCCACATAGGGCTGCCCCTACAGTTTATTTTATATCATTCATTTA
>DXYG01000100.1 GCA_019415925.1 Clostridiales bacterium | reverse complement strand
GCTCGCCGTGTCCCTACGTCAACGTTGCTATAATTCCAACGCTAAATTATGGTTTTGCTTACTAAAAAATAAACGGATTTTGTTTTTATCTATTTGCATATTTTTTAAAGCTGTTTTAATATATTTTTATATTTATTTACATATTCTTATTGAATTTTTTGCTTTTGTGTGATAGAATTATTATAATCTAAAATAAAAAGAGGCTAAATAATGAACATAAACCAACAGCAAAACTCGGAAAGCAAAAATCCTGTGTTTGCGGCTAACCCTGTTGTAAGACAGCTTAACAAGGTTAAGGAGAGAGCAAAAAAAGGCGAGAGTGCTACATACGCAGGAATAACGGTCAAAACAGTCTTTTTCCTGCTTATGACGGTTGTCGGAGTTGCAGGCTATTACCTTGCACACCTCTACTATTTCAGCACACTTGAACAGCTGAACCTGATTGCCAAAGACGGACTTGTTGTTACATACACAGCAAACGAATTGATTTTTGTCGGAATTGCACTGCTGATAACGCTTGTATTTCCGTTTCTTGCAGTATTTATAAAGAAAACTATTCCCGTTACGGGCACAATTTATTCCGTTTCGCAGGGCTTTCTGCTCGGCTGGACAATTCACAGATGCCTTCAGGGCTTTGAGCACCTTGCACTTGAGGCTCTTGTAATCACCCTTATTATTGTTGCTGTTATGGCAATCCTATATGCAACACGCATTGTTAAGGTCACAGGCAAGTTCAGAGTTGTTATTACCACACTTTTTGTTACGGTGATTCTGTCATCAATTGCAGGACTTATCCTGTACTTTATTCCTGCAACCTCAGGCTTTGTTTCTAAATTCTTTGACAATCCGCTGTTTTCAATCGGCTTTTCCGTTTTAGGAATCATCATCGCAACGCTCTTTTTGCTCACTGATTTCGACACAATTGAGAAAACCGTTGAAAACAATCTGCCCAAAAAGTATGAATGGAGCGCCGCTTTCGGTCTTGCATTCACGGTAATCTGGATTTATCTGAAGGTACTCGATTTACTGCTCACGCTCAGCAAAAACAACAAGTAATAAATCAAAATTCACGGCTGCTGTTATCGGCAGCCGTTTTCTTTTCAATTCAATCAAAAAGCAAAACAGACCGTCTCCCGACGGTCTGTTTTGCGATTGTGTGTTTTATGAAAATGAATGTTCAATGTGAGCATTTCATTTTCGTATATTATACTATTTTTTCGACCTTATTTCAAGTGGATACAGGCGGATTTGTCTTTTCTCAACAGGCAAAATGACAATATGCACAATAATTCAAATTATGTTTTGTGTATTATTTTTTCAACAAATACTTAAAAAACACTTTTTGAGCTTATTTTGTTTTTATCCACCTGACAAATGATACAAAAAAGATGCATTAATTTATCCGAAAATTATTCCACCGCCTGAGCTTTTATCGGGGGAATTTTGCTTTTTCCGATAAGCTTCATCATCACAAGCGCAATCAGAAACGCTGCAAGCTCTCCGACAGGAAATGCAATCCATATAAGCATTTCGGCATTCGCAAAGCAGGTAAACGCTGCGGCAAGCGGCAACGGAACGATAATGAGTCTTATCAGCGAAAGCACCAGCGAGCTTACGCCACAGCCGAGTGCCTGAAAAATTCCCTGATATGCAATATTTGCACCGACAAAAATGTAACCGAGCGTAATTATTCTGATAGCCAGAATTGCAAGCTCTCTTGTTTTGTCCGAAAGTGAGAAAATTCCGAGAATCCGGTTTGCAAACACCTGCAACAGAACTGCTCCCAGAAACATTATGATAAGCGTGTAAATCATTCCGTACCTTATCCCCTGATTTATGCGCTTTTTGCTCCTCATTCCGTAGTTGAACGCTATTATCGGAATCATTGCGTTGTTCATTCCGAATGCGGCAAAGAACACGAACTGCTGAATTTTATAGTAAATTCCATATGCAGTCACCGCCTGAAGCGCCATTGAAATAATCATTGGCAAGCCCATAGAAAGCATAAGCTTTTTGATGTCGGCAGTACCCATCTTGTTCATTTGTCTTGTTTCCTCTACTATGTTCTTCATTTTTACCTTCTGAAGGGTGTCACTGCACCAAATTTGGGCAGACGGGTTAATATTGCCAAATCTGTCTGTCCCGACCGTTTCGAAACGGCTTTCCGGAAACAAAAAAGTGCAGCCTTAAAGCAATCCGGATTTATGCTTTAAAGCTACACGATTTATTTTTATTATACATTATTCCGAAAAATTATGTAATAGTTAAGTTTGCAGAAAAATCGGATAAATTTAAAAAAATTTGTAAACAGCTTTTAGAAACTGATACACAATTTAAAACTATTGCTTTAATAAAAAATATCCTGTTTATTATTCTAATATTGAATAAAATTCACTACCATTGTCCTGACAATGACACAATGGTGTTATTTGATTTCAATTTTCGAACATTAGTTCTATTTTCTCTTGAAAAACGCTGAAATTCAAAATATAATTAAATTAGGCAGGCACATAAAGCAAGCGTATTTATCATTTCAGATTTGCTTTTATGCTTTCCCGAAACAGAATGCCCCGTCTGTTTCAAAGAAAATGAATGATGCGGAGGAAGAAAATTAATGAATTATTTTGAATGGTCACAGGAATATTACAACACAGCGGCTGAAATTGCCATTGTTATAGAAAAACTGAAAAAAGAGCGCAAAGGCAAAACGCCTTACGAGCAAAAAGAGCTTAATCTGAAGATTGCAAAATACCGAACGTACTACAACGAATGTCTTGATATTGCAAATCATCTGCTTGCAAGACACAAGGGAGTGGCTTAAATGAAAACGAAAATCATACATTTTACAAATGAGAACACAAGCAAAATTCTTTTTTCAAGCTTTAATCCGAACAGCACGACTAATTCTGAAAGTCGCAGAAAAATGAAAGAAATCATTTCAAAGGCTATTGTAACGGAGCTTACGGATATGCAGAGAATCTGCCTTACAGAGCATTACCTCAACGACAAAAAGCAAAAGGAAATTGCATCAGAGCTTGGACTTAACGCCTCAACGGTTTCACGGCACATTTCATCTGCACGCAGGAAACTGCAAAACATAGCGTCATATTACGCAAGTTAGTCGAGTGCCTCGACACGCAAATCCGGCAGACAATTTGATATTACAACACCTATCCAGCCCGTCTGTTTAGTGACAGCTAATCTGTTATGTTCCAAAAGTCGAGTGCCTCGACACGCATTTCGGAGTATTTTCCATTAAAGAACCACAAAGGACTGCACATTTACGGTTGTAATTGTGCAGTCCTGTTTTATTTTGTAATAGCAAGAATGAATTTAAAATAAAACCTCTTGATTTTTGAGCTGTTGCGCAAAAGCTCCTTTTCAGCGTCGTCGTGATAATAAATAAGCTTTTTAAGCTCATCTGAGCTAATAGTATGACTGCTGAACCTTGCTTTCTGCGCAATTTCCTTTATCTCGTCGGGAATTACGTTATTTGAAAATCTGCCGAGCGACTCAATATGACGGTAAATATAAATTGCCCGACTGTTATTTCTGCCCTTTGAAAAAAGCTTTTGGCGGATTGAAAGCAGGATTTTTCGTCTGATTAGTACAACAGCAATCAACAACAGCAATACGATTATCACTATTATTGCAATATTAAATGCTCCAAATCCGTTATTTGCTTTATTAGTTTCTGCGGTGGGCATTTCGGAAGCTTTATCAGTTGCAGTTGTCGCTGATTGCGAAGCTGTTGTTGCTGGCTCGGTTTGCAAGGTATTCTGCGTTGCTTTTGTTTCGTCTGTAACAGAATTATTCTGTGCAGGCTCAAATGACGCAGGTGTAGCTTCAAGCGGAATCCAGCAACCCATTTCATCGTCAAAGTACTCAACCCAGGCATGTGCGTTATCGGAGGTGACAACCGTCCACTCCCCTGCATTTGCATTGACAAGGTAGCCTGTAACGTACCTTGTCGGCACGCCGTAGGCTCTGAGCATTGCCGCCGCAGTCGCCGCATAGTGAACACAGTAACCCGACTTTGCCTTTGTCAGAAACCATACGGGAAAGTCTTCTCCCTCGGGCATAGGCTCTGCATTAAGCGAGTAATAGCCAACTGAGGAAACTAAGTCCTTTACAAGCTGAGCAAACTGCGCATTGGTTTTAAAACCGTATAAAGAACTGTCCTCATTTTCATCTGCCCCGAATCTAGGTAAATATATTCCGTGCTGTTCGCCGATTTCAATCAGCTTTTCGCTTGTTTCCTCGGGAAGCTGAGTGTAGAAATTATAGACAAAGTCCTTGTAATCATAAAAAGATGAGCTTACGCTTGAATAATATATCTCGTTTTCTGAGTACGGAAAGTAACTAAGCTCATAGGATATATATTTGTATTTATTTTTTACAAGCACGTCGCTTACGGCTTCAAAATCCGTCGGAATTTCCTTTGTAAAATACGGAGTGTACATAATACTTTCTCCGTTTTCCGTAATTATGCTTAATGACGAAGTTTTTTCGTTGACGTTCTTAGCCATAGTAAAGGAGTTGTAATCCGGCGGACGTGACTCGTTCTGCTCGTCTGTGAGAATTGACCACTTATTATCCGAGTAATTTGCATACGAAACACCCTTTAAATACATTCTTCCGCCCTTGTCGGTCAGGATTCTCATAACCTTTTTGCCCTGCTGTTCAAGCTTGCCGAGCTTTGATAAATCCTCGGTATCGTCTATGAAATTGCCGACGATAGAAATCTGCAAATCAGAGCTTTGTCCGCCCTTTATGCCTGTTATTTCTTCTGCATAAGAAAGCAATCTGTCCTGCCAGTCATATCTTTTATAATTCTCAACAGGAAATATATAGCAGATGATTATTGAAACTATCAGAATAACGGCTGTTACTCCGAGCATAACTGCTCCGCTCTGCGCAGAATTTTTTCTGCGTACAAATGACGTGATATACAACGAAAAAAGCAGTGATACTGCAACTACCAAAGGCACAAGTGACGGGAGCGTGTCAACGATAATAAAGCACGGAACAAGGATGAGTAGCGAAAGCATTACTATAGGAAAAATCTTCCTTATACGCACAAGTGAATTTATAAAAGCATCACACAGCAAAAACGAAAGCAGTACAAATAAATATTCTGCGCTGACTGATTTCGTTGAAGAAAAGACTACCGAGGCAGGACAAGGCAGATATTTTGAATAGATTTCAAGCACACAATTTACTGCATAGTTTACCTGTGAAAGCAGTACTTCAAGCGAGAACAGCACCGTAAATACAAATACCGCCGCCGTTACGAGGTGACATATAAGAAATGTTGATTTTCTCTCTACAAGCTTTGCAATCAGTGCAAAATAAGAAGTAAAAATCAAAGTTGACGTAACAACAACAAAAGGCGATGCAGAAACAGAAAATGAGGACGAAAAACACCAAAGCAGAGAAAGCACAAGGAACAGCGAAGCACCTGAGCTTACGAAAAATTCGGTTTTGTTCTTCATACTCCGCTCACCTCCTCACTGCTCTCCCCGATTGCATAAACAAGCGAGGGCGCTGAGTCGGTAAAGTGAGTATTGTAAGGCTGATTTCTGTACAACGCCTTGACAAACTCTCTCAGCTCTGAGGGATTGGAAATCGACGAAATCTCTCTGCCGTTATTGAACACAAGGCAGGGTGCGCCGTTTTTATTCAGATAATTGCATACATACATAAACCGAGCGAGAATGTCGTCGTTTATCTCAGGAGTCTGAGTAAACAACAGCCTGACATAGAATTGTCTGTATATAGGAGTGCTCGGCTCACGCACAATTAAGTCGTCATATTTTGATGAGAGCTTCCAGTGAATATTTTTAAGACTGTCGCCGCTTTGGTACTGCCTTAATTCGTAATAGTCCGAAAATCCGCCGTTTTTCGGTTTATAGCCTAAAATTGAAATTTTACTGCTGTCGGGCAGAACGGAAGGCTTTTTCGTCTTTGGCATAATGTCACAGCTTATGTTGCAGTCAAGCTTTATCGGGATAAAGAAAATACCTGTAAAATCGTAGATTTTTGCATATTTCGCTGTAATATTTACAGAGCCGCAGTGCTTTGAAAGCCTGTTATTTTTTGTATAAAACGGCTTTTTCAGCGTGCCCGAATAAATAATCTTCAGCTTTTCACTAAGATTGCAAAAATCATTTTTAACATTCAGCTTTATTTTTATGCGAGGGCAGAACACTGCTCTTCTCTTTTTTCCCGTAATGCCTATATAAAAATCATCACCGACTTTTACATTGTCGTGGGTAAAAGCAAGAACTCCGTTGACAGCTCCCGTAATCATAAACGGCAGGCTGACTAAAAGCGACACAAGCGGAACTGCAATCGTCAGCACAAGCAGAAACCACGAAAACCAACCGAAATAAAATATATTGAAAACAAAGGCTGAGATAAGCAGTAAAAGATAGATTACAATACTTTTTATCATAACTAAATCCTCGGTGCTCTTACCTTTGACATAATATGCTTCAGCACCTGTTCGCTGTTAAGATGTCTTGAAACCGATTCGGAGCTTAAAATGATTCTGTGACCGAGTGTTGGCAAAAACACATTCTGAATATCCTGCGGAGTAACGTAGTCCTTGCCTGCGGCATATGCCGCTGACTTTGCCATATCGGTGAGCGATAGCGTTGCCCTCGGACTTGCACCTCTTTGAATCAGATTGCTGTTCCTCGTTGCCGAAACAAGCGAAACGATATACTCGGCAATTTCCCTTTTTACAAAAACCTCTTTTACACCGTTCTGCATTTCAACAAGCTGTTCTCTTGTCACAACGCAGTTAACGTCGTCAAGCGGATTTGTATGACTGCGGTTTAAAAGCATCTTACACTCCGACTCGTTGTCGGGATAACCCATTGAAATTTTTACCATAAAGCGGTCGGTCTGCGAGTCGGGCAAAAGCTGAGTTCCCGAAGCACCCGCAGGATTCTGCGTTGCGATAACCGAAAACGGACGTTCAAGCGGATAGGAACGTCCCTCAACAGTGACCTGCTGTTCCTCCATTGCCTCAAGCAGAGCCGCCTGAGTACGGCTTGAGGTTCTGTTAAGCTCGTCCGCAAGGAAAAGATTGCAGAAAATTGCGCCCTTGCTAAAGGTGATTTTTCCGCTGTCCTTGTTGTAAACGGAAAAGCCCGTAATGTCTGACGGCAGGGTATCGGGCGTAAACTGCACACGGTTGTATTTAAGACCGAGTGCCTTTGAAAATGCCACCGCCATTGTAGTTTTGCCCACGCCGGGTATATCCTCAATAAGTATGTTTCCGTTTGCGAGAATTGCAAGGAGTGAGGTTACAATTGCCCTGTCCTTGCCGTTGACCGCCTTTTTTACTTCATTTACAATTAATTGAAAGTTGTTCATAATTTCACCTTTTATATATGTTAAACAATAATTTGTCGAGTGCCTCGACGGGCAAATCGGTCGAGTGCCTCGACACGCAAATCGAGTGGAAAAATCGGATATTTAGGTAAAAACGGTTGCCCGAATTATAAAATTATATGTTGGTAACGTTTCGGGCGACCACACAGGGTCGCCCCTACGGAATAAAATAAACTGTAGGGGCAGCCCTATGTGGCTGCCCGTTGGGCAACAACGAACGCTTCCTTTACAGTCGTAGGGACACTCACTCCGTGTCCGTGTTGACTATCAAATGCAACTGATTATATCAACATTTATGTGACCAATAAACCTTTCCGTAGGGGACGGGTTCCTACACGTCCCTATGTATAAATTCTACAAC
>DXYG01000010.1 GCA_019415925.1 Clostridiales bacterium | reverse complement strand
CATTGGATGGCTTGGGGTATGATGTGTGCTGGCAGGTACTTAACAGCAAAAATTTTGGAGTACCCCAATCAAGAAATAGAGTGTTCATTATCGGATATCTTAGAGGACAATGTGCCGGAGAAGTACTATCTTTCACGCAAACAAGCGGCAAAACTCTTGTACAAAGAAAACCCAACGCAAGGTGAGCGAATCTACTCATCAAAAGGACTAAGCTGTACACTGACAAGCGGTTCGGGCGGATTCGGCGGCCACTCGGGACTTTATCTTATTGAAGATACTGAAAATTTTGGCTTGCCGATAAAATCTAAAACTAAAGACGGTTATCAGATTGCATATCCCGGTGACAGCATTGATACTGCTTTTTCGGGGCAGAACTCAAGGCGTGGCAGAGTCGGAAATCAGATAGCACATACTCTGACAACTTCCGCAACGCAGGCATATTATTTCATCGACCTGAACCCCGACCCTAAGCTGACAGAAATTGCAAGGTGCATAACTGCAAGACACGATTCGGGAATCAGTAACCGCAAGGCTGAACATTCGGGAGTTTTCGTTGAAAGCACGGATTTTACAGATGATGAAAAATTCGCAGTTGCTTTTGTTGAACCAAATGGCGAAGTTCACATCGGCAGAATAAGAAAGCTTACTCCGAGGGAGTGCTGGAGATTACAAGGCTTCACGAATGAGCAGTTTGACAAGGTAAAAGCAACAGGACTATCCGACAGCAGGCTATACAAAATGGCGGGAAATGCTGTGACAGTGAATGTAATTTCCGAAATCGGGAAGATTATTAAGAATGTAAACGATAAAAAATAAGTAACAACAACTGATATCAATCGTTCCGAACGACTGATATTGGTTTTCATATATAAGCCGTTGATTAGATTTTTTAATTTAATCAACGGCTTTTTGTCGTTTCAGGGGCGATTAGTATTGAGAAATTTTTGGCGAGAAGAAAGTTATAACTCCCCACCGCTGACAATTTTTCTTCTATAGCAATGTTATGCGGTGGGGAATTGCCAACGGCGGCTCGCCGTAAGGAAGTGAGAATATCAAAACCCCTGTTAGTTGGATGGGAAATAAAACATCCATCCTTCATATTTTGTATGCCCTGTTTCCTCTGAATTACGAAAGATATATTGAACCTTTCGGAGGTTCGGGAGCTGTACTTTTAGGCAAGAAAAAGCCTGATAAGTTCGAGGTGTACAACGATTTCAATCATAATCTTGTAAACCTTTTTCGCTGTATGCGTGACAGACCTATGGCGTTCATAAAGGAGCTCGGATTTTATCCGCTTAATTCAAGGGATGATTTCAATGCAATCAGGGATTTCTTTAGACAGGAAAAGTTTGACGATAAGTACCTTGATGAAGAATTGGAACTGACGAAGATTATACTGCCTGACTTGAAAGCAGAAGAAATCATAGAGCTATATGTCAGAATGAAACAGGACTACGATTTGCGCAGAGCCGTAATGTTTCTTAAACTCTTACGATACAGTTATTCAAGTGGCGGAAAATCATTTGCCTGTCAGCCTTTTTCAGTAATGAGCCTTTTTCAACTGATAGAGCAAGTCGGAAAACGGTTTGAAAATACTGTGATTGAAAATCAGGATTTCGAGGTATTAATCAAGCATTATGACCGAGATAATGCCTTTTTCTACTGCGATCCGCCTTATTTTTCAAGTGAGTATGTTTATCAGTGCGGTTTCACTTGGGATGACCATCTGAGGCTGAAAAACACGCTTGCAAATTCAAAAGGCAAATGGCTTGTTTCATACAACGATTGTGAAGAAATCCGCAATTTATATGACGGTTACTCATTCTTTGATTTCACAAGGTTACACAATATGAAACAGCGAATCAATGCAGGCGAACAATTCCCAGAACTGCTAATCAGCAACTACGATATGTATGAAAGGCAGAGAAACAAGCCGTTGCAATTGAGCCTGCTTGACTTAACCACCGAACAACAAATTGATTTAGAACAAATTTTGAAGGAGTGTATTATTAACAATGGAAAATAGAATTTATGTAAGCATACCGCTTGACGCACTGATTGTATCAGGAATCACATCCGACTGTGTTGTGCAGATTTCAGCTATGGACGGAGCAATTCTGATTGAGAGGTGCAATGATGATAGTGAAGAATGTTGTTGCGACTGTATCTGTGATGAGTGCAGAGCAGAACTCGCAGAAAGCGAGGATGATTAATGCTTAAAATTCACAGAGTTCTCGGTAAAAAAGGAAGAATTACAATCCCCTATGAAATCCGTCAGCGAATCGGATTCAAATACAACGATGTTTTATCATTCACCCAGCAGGATGACGGCTCGGTACTTGTCAGGCGAGAAAAAATCTGCGACAACTGCAAGGAATTAGAAGAAGATTTCGAGGAGAATTTCACCCTTGAAGATTTCCTCGACAGCCTGTCCGAAGAAGAACAGAGAAATGCACTTTTGCATCTTTCTCTGTTGTGGGCAGAAAAACAGAATGTTAGTTTACCGTTTGCGTCCGCCAAAAAGAAATGATTATCAGTTGGTATTCAAAAATCTCTGGACATTTCAAAATCTTTGGATATACTTGTTGCTGAAAGGACGGAGATAGTATGAAAAAGAAAATCGCAATAATGCTGACATTGATTTTAGCAACAGGAACATTCACAGCTTGTACGGCAGAAGAAAAAATGGATAATAGTTCTTTATCACCCACGGTTTCAACTTCCGTGGGTGTTTCTGTATATACGGAATCTTCTGCAACGGCAACAACAGAAAAAGCAACTGAAACAACAATCCCCGAAAAAACCACCGTTTCAAAAGAAACAGAGCCTTCGGAAGAGAATACCAAAACCGAAGAAAAAGCCTACAGTGGGCAAAAATCGGCGGTTGTTTCGGCAACGGATTCAATTCAGGAAACACAATCCGAGGTTCAGAACAACAGCAAGAATACAGTGAATAGTAATCCGTCTGAATCAGAATCGACTGCTAAAAAAGAAACTGAAAATTCTACTCAAAAGCCTGTGCAGAAGCCTACAGAAAAGTCAACGCAAAAACCGACGCAACCGCCTACCAAAGCAAAAACGGTTGATGTTCAGTATGCGGTGAGTGCCTGCATAGCCTACGGTCAGCAGCTTGGAATGAAATACGATTCCTCACTGAACACAGGCAACGCAAGCTGGTTCTCGCCCACAAACACATCATACTATGACAGCACTTCAGAACTGACTTCAAACCTTAAAAGTGATGTTGAGTATGTAGCTTACTACTACCAAAGCAGTGGCATAGCTCCGAGCAACTTATCATTCAATGTAATCACAGAAAACAACAAAATATATGTAGTCTATTGTTGAACAGACGATTAAGCAAGGCACTCACTTCATTGTGGGTGCTTATTTTTTTGAAAGGAATAATTCCAATGAAAATAAACCAAATAACTCTAACAGACCTCCGCCGTATGAACGGCAAGGAAGGACTCATCTTGCAGGGCTGTGGCGGTGAAACACAGGAATGGGTGGACGGTATCAATAAAATGCTCACGGACAAGGGAATACTTCTTGACGGCACAAAGTTTGAGAATGTCTCTGTATTTCAAAATGACGGAGTTACCTGTATTCTCTATCCTTTTGAAGATGTCCACATTGATATCGGCAAGCTGGCAATGTGGCGATTGCAGTCATACACAGCCTTTGCAGGAATGTGGATGTCCGACTATGTGGACAACAGGCTCGGCGGTTTTGAACCTGAACAGAACAAAGAAGAAAAGCTCAAACCTGACTGTGCATTAATAGGCTGTGATTCCAACATATTCAATCTGATGGGTATTGCAAGCCGCACCCTTAAGCAAAACGGTATGGCTGACGAGGCAAAAGAAATGTGCAGTCGTGTTACGAATTCGGGCAGTTATTGCGAAGCACTGAACATTATCGGCGAGTATGTAAATATCACAGACGGCAGTGAACAGTCTGATGATATAGATGAAGATTTCAATGAAGGGCAGGCGATGAAATTATGATTGCATTTAAAACAGAATAAGACATCAATCGGGGCAAGGGTAAAATCTTGCCCCATATTTTTTATGAAAGGATTTTTATAATGACGAACTTAATCAGAAACAAAAAATTCACAAGGATAACGGCACTTTTACTTGCAGTGGCAGTAATATTCGGAACAATGTTCACTTTCCCCGTAAGTGCGGCAAGCGGTGATAAGGTTACAATCACTTTTGACTACTGTTATGACAGTACAGGTAACATAATCAAATTTCAGCAGACAACGGTCAGTGACGGCTACACAGTCGGAACTCCCGGTGAGGAACTATGCAAGATTTTTGCAGACGGAAAAGAAGCCTACTGCATTGAACCCGGTCATACTCTCTATTCAGGCAATACGCTAACCGAGGACGGTTCAACCGTGTGGAAGAATTTAGGCTCTGCGAAGCAGAAAGCAATCAACCTTGCTTTGCTCTACGGCAAACCCGGTTCAGGGAAAAGCTTAAGCGGAACAGAGGATCAAAAATGGGTTGCAACTCAGCTGATTGTATGGGAGTTTGTTTCAGGATGCCGTTCCACAAGCGAAGGCTATAAATGCACAAATACAAAGTTCATTGACGGTATCTGTGTAGGCGGCGCAAACCCAGGAGTTAAGTCGGTTTATAATGCAATTTCAAAAAGCCTTGCAAATTACTCAACCGTTCCAAGCTTTGCAAGTGCAATCGCTTCAAAGGCTGAAACCTATGAGATGAAATACTCAGACGGAAAGTACACATTAACTCTTACCGACAGCAACAGTATTCTTTCGGATTTCAGTTTCAAGACAACAAGCGGAATATCGGTTTCACAGTCAGGAAATAAGCTGACACTCACTTCCTCAACTCCTGTGAACGATCCAGTAACATTCAATTCTGCAAAATCAATGCCAAGCGTTAGCAGTACTACTCTTGTTCCCTACGGTGACGCAAGCTTGCAGGATATAATCACAGGCGTTGAAAACGATGCTGACCCGATAAGGGCATATTTCAAGGTCAAGACAAGCTTGGGTAATCTCAAGCTTGTCAAAACCTCCGAGGACGGCAATGTTGCAAATATTGAGTTTACCGTAAAAGGCGATGGCTACAGTAAGACAGTTAAGACAAACTCAAAAGGTGAATTTGAATTAACCGACCTTGTTCCCGGAAGTTACACCGTTACCGAAATTACAGACAGTAAGTACGAAACACAGAAATCGCAGACTGTAAAGGTTGAAAGCGGCAAAACGGCAACGGTTAAGTTTGAAAATGTCCTCAAGAAAGGCAGTCTTGAAGTCGTAAAGACAAGTGAGGATAATTTCAACGAGGGCGTTAAATTCCACCTTTACGGTACATCTTTAAGCGGTGCAAGCGTTGATTTGTATGCTACAACAAACGCTGACGGCATTGCAAAATTTGAAAATGTCCTTGTAAGCGGAGATACTCCGTACACACTTGAAGAAGTCAATACTGCCGAAAGATATGTTGTTCCGAAAGCACAGACTGCTTCTATTGAATGGAACAAAGTAACACAGAGAAGTTTTGAAAATGTGCTTAAAAAGTGGAATTTATCCGTAACAAAGGTTGATTCAGAAACAAAAACTGCACAGGGGGATGCAACACTCGCAGGAGCAATATATGGTATCTATGACAACGGCAAGCTGGTTGACAAATACACCACAGACAAGAACGGCAGTTTTACAACATTCTATTATGTATGCGGAGATAAGTGGACTTTAAAAGAAATTGAGCCGAGCGAGGGTTATCTGCTTGATGAAACCGAATATCATATCGGCGCAGATGCGAAAAAATATACGCTTGAAAACAACAGCATTTCAATGGGCGTTACCGAAGATATTTTAAAGGGCAAAATCTCTATCATCAAGCATACCGATGACGGCAGTACAAAAATAGAAACTCCCGAAAAAGGTGCAGAATTTCAGGTGTACTTGAAATCGGCAGGAGGTTACAGCAAAGCAAAGGATACAGAGCGTGATATTTTAACTTGCGATGAATATGGTTTTGCAGAAACAAAGGATTTGCAATATGGAATATATACAGTTCATCAGAGCAAAGGCTGGAATGGTACGGAGTTCATAGCCGACTTTGATGTTTTCGTTTCTGAAAATAATAAGACTTACAAGTACCTCATTAACAATGCTTCACTTGAAAGCTATGTAAAGATAGTGAAGATTGACAGCGAAACAGGCAAGCAGATTCCCTATGCAGGCGCAGGCTTTCGGATTTATAATCCTGACGGTAAGCTCGTAACAATGAAGTACACATATCCGACTGTTACAGAGATTGACACCTTCTACACGAACAGCGAGGGTTATCTCATCACACCCGAAACTCTGCCCTACGGTAAAGGCTATTCAGTCGTTGAGGTGCAGGCTCCTTACGGATATATCCTCGACAGCACACCTGTATATTTTGACATTACGGCAGAAAACACAAGCGAAGAAAACGGCGTTACAATCGTAAAAGCCGAGAAGAAAAATACTCCGCAGAAAGGCACAATTACCGTAGAAAAAACAGGCGAGATTTTCTCGAATGTAACTTTATCAGGAGAAAAAGTTGTGTTCTATCAGCCTGAATATTCTGTAAACGGTTTGGCGGGTGCAGTGTTTGAAATCTATGCTGATGAGGATATTACAACCCCTGACGGAACAGTAAGAGCAAAGAAAGACGAGCTTGTCGCAACTTTGAAAACAAACTCGAAAGGTACAGCTACAAGCAAACAGCTTTATCTCGGTAAATATCGAGTTGTAGAAAAAGCAGCTCCTAACGGATTTGTTCTGAACAGGACTGTAAATCATATTGAGCTAACCTATTCAGGACAGAATGAAAAGGTGACTAACACCTCAACTTCATTTACAAACGACAGACAAAAGGCTGAAATCGACCTTACAAAAGTGCTTGAACAGAACGAGAAGTTTAACATCGGCAACAATGACGAAATTCTGAATGTTTCATTCGGACTTTACGCTGATGAAGATTTAAAGGCCGCAAACGGAACGGTCATTCCAAAGGACGGACTTCTTGAAATCATCACTTGTGATGAAAAAGGCAAGGCGACTTTTACAACCGACCTTCCAATCGGAAAATACTATGTTAAGGAAATCAGCACAGACAGCCACTATATCCTCTCCGATAAAAAATACCCTGTCGTATTTGAGTATGCAGGACAGAATACGGCAACTGTTCATATCTCAGTTAATGACGGTGAGCCGATTGAAAATGAAATCATCTACGGCACAATCAAAGGATTAAAGATTGACCGTGAAACAGGTGAAAATATCGCAGGCGCATTGTTTGGCTTATTCAGCACTGATGAAACCGAATTCACAGAAGAAACAGCAATTCTGACAGCTGAATCAAACGAGGGCGGAATCTTCACTTTTGAAAATGTGCCTTACGGTGAATATATTGTCCGTGAGTTAAAGCCTGCTGAGGGTTATCTCCCGAATGAAGAAAACTATACTGTAAAAGTTTCAGAGAATGATGAAATTATCGAAATCACAGTTGAGAACGATAAAACACCCGAACTCGGAACAACTGCAACTATTGACGGCAAAAAGGAAGTCGGAGCAACAGAAGTGTTTACCCTTGAAGATGTGGTAGAGTACAAGCACCTTGTACCCGGAAAAGAGTACACGGTTAAGGGCATTCTTATGGATAAGACAACAGGCGACCCGCTGTTAATTGATGAAAAAGAAATCCCTTCAGAAACCACATTTACACCTGATGAACCGTCAGGCGAAGTCCTTGTTTCCTTTGAATTTGATGCAAGATATATCAAGAAAGATACTGACATTGTTGTTTTTGAAGGTCTTTACAGCGAGGATAAAGAGCTTGCAGTCCACGCAGATATTGAGGACGAAGGTCAGACAGTAACCATTAAAATTCCGAAAATCGGCACAAAGGCAAGTATAGACGGCAAAAAGGAATTCACAGCTAACGGCGATATTATTATTGATGATGTGGTTTCTTATAAGAATCTTACTGTCGGAAAAGAATACACAATCAGCGGTGTGCTTATGGACAAAGCAACAGGCAAGCCATTCCTTGTTGACGGCAAAGAAGTTTATTCCGAAGTAACATTCACACCTGAAACAGCAGACGGCGAAGTAACAGTATCCTTTACCTTTGACGGCTCTGCAATTACTAAAGATACAGAAATTGTTGTGTTTGAAACTCTTTACCGTGAGGGAACAGAAATTGCAGTACACGCTGACATTGATGACAAGGATCAGACAGTAACAATTCATCCACAGCCTGAACCCGAAAAGCCGCAGACAGGTGACAATTCAAATCTCGGCTTTTATATCGGCTTGGGTTCTGTTGCTGTCGGCGGTTTAATTGCATTTCTCATCATCAAATTTAAGAAGAAAGATGAGGATGACGAATAATGCGCAGGGTGTATATCTGTTCGCCATTAGGCGGTAATGTATCTGCAAATATTGAAAAAGCAAAACGATATGCCCGATATGCGTTAGAGTGCGGTATGGCTCCGTTCATACCGCATTTTTATGCGCTTATTTTAGATGACAGCAACAAAGAAGAAAGAAACCTCGGTATGCTTGCCGGACTTTCTATTCTTTGGGTGTGTGATGCGGTCTGGGTTTTCGGTGATGAAATAACCGAGGGTATGAAAACAGAGATTCGCTTTGCCGAAAAGCTGAACATCAAAGTCAGATATATATCGGAGAATGAGTTAAGAAAATCGGAGGTAAAAAATGATAAAATCAAGAAAAATTAAGTTATTGAAGTGGTTGGCAGGAATATCAGTAATACTGTTAATGATTGGAATTTCGGCAGTACCGGTCTTTGCCGCAGGAGATGTATCATCAGCAATCGAAAGCACATGGACATCGGCTCAAACACAGATTAAAAATGTTGTAAACAATGTTGTCTTTCCTGCTGTAGATATGATTCTTGCTATACTTTTCTTTGTAAAACTCGCAACGGCGTATATGGATTACCGCAAGCACGGACAATTTGAGTTCACCGCGCCGGCAATACTTTTCGGCTGTCTGGTGTTTTCGTTGACTGCACCGCTATACATCTGGACGATACTCTGATAACAATAAAAACAAGGCTGTTGTGTTGAATCATAACAGCCTTTTGCGAGGTGATTTATATTTTTGATTGGATAGGTGACTTCATCGGTGGAATCGGCAGTGCCATAGGCGGTGTGTTTGATTACCTCGGTGAACAAATCTCAAACGCTATATGGAACACAATGCTTCAGTGGTTCTATGAAACGATTTACAACGCTGTTGCAGACTTCTTCACGATGATGGGAAATATGGGAGCAGATGTGTTTGACCTTGAATGGGTGCAGGCGACAATAAACCTATTTACGCTTTTCGGCTGGGCATTGTTCGTCGCAGGAACGGTCGTCGCCGTATTTGATGTGGCTGTTGAATATCAGAACGGCAGAGCGAATATCAAAACAACAGCAATAAATGTCTTAAAAGGTTTCTTTGCCTGTTCGCTGTTCGGCGTTGTGCCTGTGGAGCTGTACAAGTTCTGCATCAGCCTGCAAAACACATTCTCAAAGGATTTGTCATCTATAATGGCAGGTCAGCAAAGTATTGATTTAGCAGGACAGAGTACAAGCGTATTAGAGGGCAGTTTTGCAGTCGCAAACCAGACAACATTCGGGTTGCTGAATCTGTTATGCTTGATAGCTTTTGCCTACTGCGTAATAAAGATATTTTTTGCTAACATAAAAAGAGGCGGAATTTTGCTCATTCAGATGGCTGTAGGTGCGCTGTATATGTTCAGCGTTCCGAGAGGTTATCAGGACGGCTTCAATCAGTGGATGAAACAGATAGCGGCTCTTTGCCTAACAGCATTTATGCAGACAACTCTGCTGTTCCTTGGGTTGCTGACCTTCCCCGACAATATGCTTTTGGGACTTGGAATAATGCTTGCATCAAACGAAGTTCCGAGAATTGCGCAGCAGTTCGGATTGGATTCATCGGTTAAGGTGAATATGACAAGCATCGTTCACGCAACTACAACTGCCGTTAATCTGACGAGAAGCGTTGCAAGGGCGGCTAAATAACTTAGTGCCAATGTTCTACTCCACTTATGTTGCGTAGAACATTACTGCTTTTTAGCGTAAAATTTCCGCTAAAAAGCAGAGGAGCAATGCTCCTTGGCACAATTTGCAATCTATCGCAAAGTTCTAATCAAACAAGCTTGTTAGAACTTTGCTCCGATTTAAAACGAAAGGAATTTAAAGATTATGACCACTTATTTGTATCCGCAAAATCTAAAAGCTACCGCCAATCTGTGGCTGTGGAGTTTGCGGGATTTTGCAATTATGAGCATAGCACTTTTATTATCAATCCTGATACTTGCACAGACGAGGATAATAGTACCGCTTGCAGTAACACTCTGCTTCGGCTTTTTGTCAATACGACTTGAAGATACAACAATTCTTGATTTTATCCGCTATGCAGTGAAGTATTTTATATCAACACAACAAATTTTTTATTGGAGGGAGAAAAAGTGAAAAAGCAAAAACGAAAAGGCAAATCGGTACAGGACTTGCTGGGTATAAAAACCTTTACGAAGAACGGTTTGAAGGTCGGCAAGGAAGAACTGATTTTCTATATGGTTCAGCCGACAAATATTTCTGTTTTGTCGCACACGAATATTGAAATCAAGGTGCGGCACCTGATGATGGTGCTTTCTGCTGTGCCGGATATTGAGATTACCTGTACCGATTCCTGCGAGTGTTTCGATACAAACAAAAGCTATATCAAGAGCAGAATTGAAACTGAACAGAATGAAAAGGTTAGAAAAATTCTGAATAAGGATTTGGATTTTCTCGACAGTATTCAGACTGAAACCTCAACAGCAAGGCAGTTTCTGTTCATCGCAAGGTGCAAATTTTCAAAATCAGAAAATGTTTTGCAGAAAGCAAACAGAGTCGAAAAAATCATATCAGATCAGGGCTTTGAAGTAACTCGAATGAAAAAAGCAGATATTAAGCGTTTTCTTGCAATATACTTTGAAGCAAGTATGAACGGCGATTTAATGCCCGATTATGACGGCGAGCAGTATATTTCGGAGGTGGAAAATGAAGAAGTATAAAGGAAAAATCCAAATGGGAATTGTGATAGGCATATTTTCTGTAATTATAATTGCCTGTCTGATTTCAATATTTTCACGGATGTACACCGAAAACAAGGAAAAGGAAGAATTCAGACAGCTTGCAGAAATTGTTACTGAGGAAACAACGAATACAGATACGGAAACAGAAACGATAAGAAAACCAAATCTGTTAAAAGTCAGTGATTGCGACAATTATGTTGAAAATGAATCGCCTGTGTATTACACAACTTACTATCAGCCACACTCTGTTCCCGATTTGCTGTCGATAAATAGTGAATGCTTCGGCTGGATAAGCATAGCAGGCACAAATATTAATTACCCTGTTATGCATACACCGAGTAATCCGCAGAAGTATCTGAACAAAAACTTTTACGGAGAATACAGTTTCAGCGGTACACCATTTCTTGATGCAAGGTGTTCATCCGACAGTACCAATCTCATAATCTACGGACACCATATGAACAATGGCACAATGTTTGCAGACCTTTGCAACTATACCGATTATTCATACTTTACGGAACATCCTACAGTTGTACTTGAAACGAAAGACGGGGCATTTGCTTACTCCGTCTTTTCTGTTATGAAAGTAAAATCCGATGATGATTGGTACAAATTTTTAACAACAGATTTGGATGAAACCTATGAAAAATGGGTCAGTTATGCAAAAACAAAATCTCTGTATAGCACAGAAATCACACCTGTTTACGGTCAGCAGATTTTAACGCTCTCGACCTGTTACGGTTACAATCAGGATGACCGCATACTTGTGTTGGCAGTCCGAAATTAAAGGGGGTAAAATTATGGGACTATTCAATAGAAAACCAAAGGTGCTCACACCCGAGCAGGCAGAAGAAATATATACCAAAGATTTCTTTGATATGATTTTGCCATCAACAATTAAGTTTTTCACCGATTATTACATAGTTGGTGACTCATACAGAAGCGTTTGGGCAGTCAGAGAATATCCGCCGTCAACTGAAGAACAGGCAATACTCTCACAGCTTGCAGACAGAAATGGAGTAACGCTCCGCATTTACCACAGGCTTGTTGAGAGTATGGAACAGCGTAAAATTATACAGAATGCAACACGCAAAAACAAGCTCAAATCAATCGGTAACGATGTAAACGAAACCATCGAAGCACAGGGCAATTTGCAGGATGTTGTCACACTGATGGCAAACTTACGAAAGAACAAAGAACCGTTATTGCATTGTTCTGTGTTCATCGAACTAAAGGCGAAAAGCAAACAGAAATTAAAGGAGTTGCAAACCGATATTGCAATGGAGCTGACACGCTCCAAAATTGAAGTGGACAGATTAACGCTAAGGCAGAAAGAAGGTTTTTTGTCTGTAAATCCCATAGGTTCAAATCAATTTGGCAGTCTATATGAGCGTGTCCTGCCTGCTTCTTCAGTTGCAAATCTGTTTCCGTTTAACTTTTCAGGTAAGACAGACCCCAACGGCTTGTACATCGGCAGAGATAAGTACGGCACTAATATTCTCGTTGACTTTGACAGACGAACAGAGGACAAAACTACATCAAATATCCTTATTCTCGGTAACTCAGGTCAGGGCAAATCGTATTTATTGAAACTCATCCTTACAAACATTCGTGAAAGTGGAAAGAAAATCGTATGCCTTGACCCCGAAGCCGAGTACGAGGATCTGACAAAAGCTCTCGGCGGTTGTTACATTGATTTTATGTCAGGCAAATACAAGATAAACCCTTTAGAGCCAAAAGCTTGGAATGACGGACAGGATGATATTGACAAAGATGCACCGCCTGCATTCAACAAGGTAACCCGATTATCACAGCACATTGCATTTCTAAAAGACTTTTTCAGAACCTACAAGGATTTCACGGACGCACAGCTTGATACAATCGAAATCCTGCTTATGAAGCTGTACGCAAGGTTTGGAATTACCGATGCAACCGATTACAGCACAAAGAAACCGTCCGACTTTCCTGTTATGTCTGACTTTTATGACTTGTGCGAAGAAGAATATATGACCTACGACCACAAGAGAAAGTATCTCTACACCGAAGAAATCCTGCAGGAGGTTTGTCTGGGTATTCATAGTATGTGTGTTGGCTCGGAGAGCAAATACTTCAACGGTCATACGAATATCACCGATGACAAATTCCTGTGTTTCGGCGTAAAAGGTTTGCTTGACACTAACAAAAGACTCAAAGACGCAATGCTTTTTAATATTCTTTCCTATATGTCAAACAAGCTTCTCGGTGAGGGAAACACCGTTGCATCAATAGACGAGCTATATTTGTTCCTTTCAAATTTAACAGCTATTGAGTATATCAGAAACGCAATGAAGCGTGTCCGCAAAAAGGATTCCGCAGTGATTTTAGCCAGTCAGAACATCGACGATTTTCTGATTCCGAGCGTTAAGGAATACACAAAACCGCTGTTTTCAATTCCGACTCATCACTTCCTGTTTTTCCCCGGCAACATAAATCCGAAAGACTTTGAAGATGCCCTAATGGTAGAGCCAAACGAGTATGCCCTAATCAAATTCGGTGAGCGTGGCACTTGTCTTTACCGTTGCGGAAACGAAAGATACTTGCTTCTTGTTCAGGCTCCCGAATACAAAGCTGAAATTTTCGGATCCGCAGGCGGTAGGTGATTGTATGTCAGCCACAGTAGGTGCGGCACTGAAGAAAATAGCAGTTGCTCTGCTCACAGATAAAAAGGTAATAAAAACAATAGGCGGTATAATAATCGGCATAATCATAATTGTGGTTATGCCGATTATTGCTGTTGTTTCCGTTTTCAACGGCAGTATGGATATTGATACAGACAAGCTCAAGCAGTCTATACTGGAAAATATCTCAGCCGAGCAGATGGAAAGCTTACAGCTTATCAACGATACAATGACAGAGGTTGAAAATCAACTCAAAAGCAAAAAACTGTCCGACTATAAAACACAGGCAGAGGTTATCTATCTGTTTTCCCTGTCCGATAAATCAGAAGATGAGAATTTTGTCAAAAACTTCGTTTCCTGTTTCAAAAAGAATCAGTCCGATGAGGAATTGATAAATTCAGTCAATCAGAAATTCGGAACAGAGATTGAGTATGACGAGTTTCAAAAGATGATACAGTCAATCAAGGGCGCAGAAATCAATACCGCAGGCTTTAACGACAAGACAACAAAAAACAATCTCGACCTTGTCAAGTGGTGCGAGAACGCATACAAAAACGGCTGGGGTTATGTTTACGGCGGTTACGGTCAGGTCTGTACAAAGCAATATCTTGACCAACAGGCAAGTCTGTATCCCGGTAACAACGAGGCAGGCGGTGAAATGCGACAGGTCGGTGAAAAGTGGCTCGGCAAAAGAGTCTGCGACTGCATAGGCTTGATAAAATCCTACGCTTGGTACAACGCTGACAGCGGAGAAATTGTCGCAGGCTCAAACGGCTTCACCGACTGCGGTGCAAATTCTATCTGGAGCAGTGTAACCGAAAGCGGACCGATTTCTAATATGCCCGATACACCCGGACTTGCTGTCTGGATGGACGGACATATCGGTGTGTATATCGGCAACGGAGAAGTCATCGAAGCACAAGGCACAGCCTACGGAGTTGTCAAAACAGAGCTTAACGGTCGAGGGTGGGCGAAGTGGCTGAAGATACCGAATATCAAATATGTAAACCAAAGCAATAAGAAATGACGAGGTGATTTTTTATGAAGAAAACAAGCGTAAGCATTTTGTACGATGATGAAAAGCTGAATGCAATTAAGCTGTATATGTCACAGCGTGATTTGGATTTCAAGGAAGAGCTTGAAAAATCTATGGACTCTCTGTATGCAAAATATGTTCCTGCAAATGTCAGAGAGTTTATTGATATGAAAGGTTCACAGGTGAAACCACCAAAGCCTAAAAAACCAAAGATTGAAAGTGAGGAAAAGACTTGAGGTCGCAAAATTTCGGCATAGAAATAGAGATGACCGGCATCACTCGCAGTACTGCGGCGAAAGTGATTGCCGGTTATTTTCATACAGATGCAACTCATGTCGGCGGCTGCTACGATGCGTATTCTGTTCGAGATTATGACGGCAGGATGTGGAAGATTATGCGTGACGCAAGCGTCCGTTGTGAAAACCGTTCGGGACAGAATGCAAGCTCTCTGTACTCGGTGGAGTTTGTCACTCCGATTTGCAACTATGACGATATAGAAACCATTCAGGAGTTAATCAGAAAGCTTCGTGGCGCAGGAGCGAGAGTCAACTCAAGTTGTGGTTTGCATTGCCATATTAATGCGGCTCCGCATACCCCTAAAACACTTCGCAATATCGTAAACATTATGGCTTCAAAAGAGGACTTGCTATACAAGGCTTTGAAAGTAAATGTTTCCCGTGAGCATTACTGTCAGAAGATGGACACACGTTTCCTTGATGAAATCAATAACCGTCCGCCGATGACAATGGAGCAAATAAAATCCATGTGGTATGACGGAGAGGACTACAGCTACCGACATTATGATGACACTCGCTATCACGCTTTGAATCTTCACAGCGTGTTTTACAAGGGTACGATTGAATTTCGTTTGTTCAATTCAACTTTGCACGCAGGCGAGGTCAAAAGTGCGATTCAGCTGTGCCTTGCAATCAGTCATCAGGCGTTGATTCAGAAGTCTGCAAGACACGCTAAAACTGTATCGGATAACGAAAAATATACTTTTCGTACTTGGTTGCTCCGACTTGGCTTAATCGGTGACGAGTTCAAGACAGCTCGTCATCATCTGCTGAAAAATCTTGAGGGCAACATTGCGTGGAAGGAGCCTGCACAGGCTGAAAAGCAAAAGGAAAGGCTTGCACAACAGCGAGCCACCGAAATTATTAATACAAACGAAAATATAAATATCAACGAACCCGAATCTGAAACTGCAACTGAGCAGAATGAGGACTCGGGTTTTGTTATGAGTATGTAAGGAGAGAAATCTATTATGGGTAAAAAATTATATATTGCCTACGGCAGTAACCTCAATCTTAAACAGATGAAATACCGTTGTCCGACAGCAAAACTTTTAGGCATTGGTGTGGTCGAAAATTACGAATTGCAGTTTAAGGGGATGCCTCACTGCTCCTATGCAACAATCGCACCTTGCGTCGGCAAGTCCGTTCCCGTTGCATTGTGGGAGCTTCAGCCGAGAGATGAAAAACTGCTTGACCGCTACGAAGGTTATCCCTCCCACTACTTCAAGCAGGACTTGCCTGTGAAATTGAATAACGAATCTGAACTAACTGCGATGGTTTACATTATGAATCTGCAACAGCAATTCGGGTTGCCAAGTGCAAGTTACTACGATACTGTATCGCAGGGTTACAAGGACTGCGGTTTTGATTTAAAAGTTTTAAACGAAGCCGTAACTGACAGTGCAGAAAAGTTCTACGAAAACCTTGAACAGAACAATCTGTTTGATTCACCTGATGAGGATGAAAATATGGGAATGGGTGGTATGACTTTATGAACGAGAGAAAGAAATTGAAAAAGCAACTCGGTAATAAATATATTTTCAAAATGTATTTGTCGGTGAACGAAGTTAAGAAATTGCTTTCCGAAAATCCAAAGGACAAGCACGACACTCTCTTTGCTTCACTCACAGTCGGCTGTGTGAAAATCAACGCTGTTGTATTTCCCACACCTGATAAAATGCTCCTTGGCTTTGACATTCTTGTAAAGGATACACCCGAGAGCGAGGAATGGATCTGCTATGACACTTTGAGTGATGAAATAAAACTCAGCTCACGCAGTATTGAGCAATCAATGTTTGATATTCTGAACCGTGAAGTTAAGGAGTACGGACTGTCATATATCGAGTGCAATTTTGAAGTGATAAACGGCAAATCAATAAAGTCAGAATAACAGCGTTATTCTCGCCACATTCGCCCTGTGTCGGCTTTTAAAGGAGAAGTCGGGAAGTATCCGAAATCAAAGAAAAATCAAAACAGGGCGGTTTGTGGCGAGGTGTGAAAAATCGAAGTTTCGGCAAATCGGGCAGTTTTTCAAGGGTAGGTATTTAAGCAGGATAAAGGCGTATTCCGTGCAAGCACGGATTCGCCGAAACACACCGACCGGCAACGCCGTTCGGGGATTTTCAAAGGTGTTACTTTTTTAGCATTGTGTTACCGATTGTATTCCAAACTGCCCGATTTTGCCGATTTCAAGAGATTTTTTCTGAATACTCGAAGTGTTACCGAAAGGAAAGGTGAAAATGGACAACGACTCAAAAAGAATAGGACTATATATTAATCAGGATTTACTCAAAGCCTGTGATAATGCAATCTCAAGAACCAATGCAACATCACGAAGCGAATTTATTTCAAATGCCATTGAATTTTATATTGCGTGGCTAAACTCAAAGAATGTAAGCCGTGTACTTACTCCTGCATTGGAATCTGTCATCAGTTCAAAAATCCTTGATACCGAGGATAGGATCGCAAGAGTTCTGTTCAAGCAGGGCGTAGAGCTTGCAATGCTTATGCATGTTGTTGCGGCGACCAATGATATTACCGAAGGTCAGTTGAGAGATTTAAGAAAAATATGTGTTGATGAGGTCAAACGCAACAGCGGTAAATACAAGTTTGATGATGCAGTCAGATTTCAGAAAGGGTAAGCTATGCCGAAAATTATTATGAAATCGCCATACATCAAACCGAATTCCAAAACTCATATCGGAAATTATGTTTCATATATTGCAACTCGTGACGGAGTTGAAAAGGCTGACAGCACACAGAAGTTTATGGAAGCGACCGAAAGACAAAAACAGATTATTAAGAAATTGCTTTCTGATTATCCTGACTCAAAGGACTTGTATGAGTATCAGGATTATCTTGATAAGCCGAACAGGGGTAATGCAGATGAATTGATTTTACGGATTGGCGAAACCCACGCAGAGTTATTCGGTGACCGAGAAAAATATGTAAGCTACATTGCACAGCGACCAAGAGTAGAAAAAATATCCTCACACGGCTTATTTACTGATGACGGTGTGCCGATAGTTTTATCTGATGTGCAAAAAGAGGTTGCAGAAAGTAAGAGTAATGTGTGGACTCATATCATTTCTCTCAAGCGAGAAGATGCGGAACGGCTCGGCTACAACAATGCAAACGCTTGGATGAATCTCATTCGCTCACAACGAAATATGATAGCGGAGAATATGAAAATCGCTCCCGAAAATTTCAGATGGTATGCGGCTTTTCATAACGAGGGATATCATCCTCACATTCATATGATTGCATATTCAACAAAGCCAAACGAAGCATATCTGACAGAAAAAGGAATTGAAAATATTAAATCAAATCTTGCAAAGGTAATCTTCCGTCAGGACTTGATAAGTATTTATCAGAAACAGACAGAGCATAGAGATAAGCTCCGAGCCGAGGCTCGTGACATTGTTGAAGATTTGGTTTCAAAAATCAACTCTGAAATATATATCAGTGCATCAATTCAGTATAAACTGTTGGAGCTTGCCGACAGGCTTTCAAAAACGAAAGGTAAAAAAGTTTACGGCTATCTCAAGCCTGATGTAAAAGCAATCGTAGATTCTATTGTTGATGAGCTTGCAAGTGATGACAGAATCAAAAAACTGTATGATCTGTGGTATGAGCAAAAAGAAAATACAATCCGTACCTACACGGATGAATTTTCTGACAGGATTCCGCTCGCCCAAAACAAGGAATTCAAGTCAATCAAGAATGTGGTAATCAAGGAAGTGTTGAAATTAATTCCTAACGAAGATGAAGGGGAATCAAAAAAGAATACAGACGAAGAATCTTTTTCAATTCCCTTTAAATTTGAAGAAAACACCTCTGCCGAATCAGTCTTTGATTCAGGCAAAAGTGTTCTGTATCCTCATTATTCAATTAAAACCAACCGCAACAGCGTTGCAGATTCTTCTCTTTATCTTTTGCGCTACCTCTGCAATATGATTCAAAGTAGGCTTCGCTTTGAAGAAAAGCAGAAAGTACAGAGGACGGATAAAAAGCTTCAACAGAAGATTAATGATAAGAAACGGGCGCAGGGGTTGAAAATGTAATTGAGAAGTTAATAAATCAAGTTCGGTTTGTACAATGTATTTTAAATAATATTTCTTTTTTTGCCTTGTCCCAACTGTTATCAGAAACATTAAGCATATAGCATTGTTCTTTAATTGAATTTATTACAATCATATCTTCTTTAAATCTTCTTTCCCAAAATTCAATCTGTTTGCTTGTTGGCTCGGGTCGCTGACGGTCTTTATAAGCCTTTTCTAATTGCAACGATATATTGTCGGTTTTTAAGTAAAAAATATATTTTTCTGTTAATTTAACAGCATTAAGGAGTGATTCGATAAACGGAACAGCTTGTTCTCCTGTTATATGATAATTGTTCATTATATCATTAAGCGGGTGGTGTAGCAGAGAACCGTCAAAAATTACAAAGTCAAGTGATCCGTCTAACGACTCCTGATAATTATTCCATATCTTTTTATATGTAGAAATGAATTCATCTATTGCAATAATTTTCTTTGGATGATAGCAAAATTCATTCTCTATAAGCGTAGAAAGCATGGGTTCTTCAAATATATAGTCTTTGCCGTTAGCGTATCTTATAAGCCTTATACCGTCTGCTTTTATTGTATTTTCATTGATGATTTCTATATAACAACTGTATTTACAACACAACTTTTCATATTCGAGAGTTGTAAAATATGCAGTGCGATAAAAGTCTATGGGATTTGTATAATCGCCCTCTAAATATGATTTAACTTTATAACCCAAATCCGTCAATTCTTTTTGGAGCGTTTGCACCATTGTTGATTTGCCTACACCCGAAACTCCTTCAATAAAAATCAGTTTAGTCAATGTCGTGCTCACTCCTTTTGCGAAATAGATTATTCAAGCATGTTTTTATGATTATATTACCATATATCAGGGCAATAGTCTATTAAAAAATAAGTCTTCCACCAAGGAACAACTGCACCCAAATGCTGACTGGTGCCACCTGTCACGGTGATAGAAGAAGAACTACCCAATCTAAGATATTACAGCAGAAAAGAAAAAATATATTAAACATAAGGATGTGATAACAATATCAACATATATTCATTTTGCAAAAGAACAGCGAGAACTGGCAAGGCGAACCGACCTTGCTAATTTTTTAATCAGTCATGGCGAGAAAGTTAAGAAATCAGGTTCAGAATACGAATGGCTTGACGGTTCGCAAAAGGTTACAATCAGAGGTCACCTCTGGTATCATCAGTACGAACAGAAAGGCGGTGATGCCATTGATTTTGTCAGCAGATTTTACAACAAGGACTATGCCGAAGCAGTAGAAATGCTTTTGAATAACGGTGGCGGTCAAATCATAACATCGCCACTCATAGAAAAAAGTCACAAATCCTTTGAACTGCCGCCGAGTAATGACAGAATGAGCAGAGTGTTTTCTTATCTGCTGTTGACTCGTGGCATTGACAAAGATGTGCTTTTTGAGTTTGTCAGAAATCGAATGATATATGAATCGGCGGATTTTCACAATGCAGTATTTGTCGGTTACGATTCAAGCGGTAAACCTCGCCACGCACACAAGAGAGGCACGGTGACGAGTAATTCGTACAAAGGCAATGTTGCAGGCAGTCAGCCTGAATATAGTTTTCACTGGCATGGCACAAGCGACAAGTTATTCTTGTTTGAAGCTCCGATTGATATGCTTTCCTACATTTCAATGCAAAAAGCAGAAGATTTACAGAAAGTTCTGACGCGTGAAGATGAGTTGAAATATAATAAAACATTTGAGCGCGAATTGGCGGCGGCAGCTTGCCGTTGGAAAAATCACAGTTATGCGGTATCCTGTTCCGTTTCGGACAGGGTGCTTTTTCAATGTCTGAAAGATAATACGAACATTAAAAATGTGTTTCTCTGCTTTGACAATGACGAAGCAGGACAAACAGCGAATAAACGAATATCCGAAAAATTAAACTCAATAAATATCCAAAACGAAATCCTTATTCCAACGCATAAAGACTGGAACGAGGATATTTTAAACGGTGAAAGGACTGATGAAATATGCCGTCAGGTGTTATAACTCTGATTATTGTTACAGGTTCAATGTTTGCCTTGTTCATAATAATTTCAACGGTCGGTAATCACTATTCACTAAATCGAATAAAGAACAAAACGGTCGGACAAGGTCAGCACGGCACAGCTCGTTGGGCAACTAAAAAGGAGATAAAGAAAACCTACAAGCAGATTGATTTCAAGCCCGATGAATGGCGTACAAAGCCTGACAGCAGACCAACTGAACAAGGAATAGTTGTCGGTTGCAAGAATAGAAAAAATGGCACAACAGCAATGGTTGACACAGGCGATGTTCACGCTCTGATGATTGGTGCGGCAGGTGTCGGTAAGACCGCATATTGGCTTTATCCGTGCATTGAATACGCTTGTGCTACGGGTATGTCATTTCTGTCAACCGACACGAAAGGTGACATTGTTCGAAACTACGGCACAATCGCAGAGAAGTATTACGGCTACAAAATTTCAGTCATAGATTTGCGTAATCCTACACGCTCACACGGCAACAATCTTCTTCATCTTGTGAATAAATATATGGACTTATACAAAGCCGAACCCGAACAGCTTGTTTACAAGGCAAGAGCAGAAAAATACGCTAAAATCATTTCAAAAACAATTATTCTTTCAGGAATGGACTCGGCTTCATTCGGACAGAACGCTTATTTCTATGATGCCGCAGAAGGATTGTTGACAGCAACAATCTTACTTGTTTCAGAATTCTGCGAACCAAAAGAACGACACATAGTTTCGGTATTCAAAATCATTCAGGAGTTACTTGCACCGAACAACAGGAAAGGTAAAAATCAGTTTCAGCTTTTAATGGACTATCTTCCCGACGACCACAAGGCAAAATGGTTTGCAGGGGCGGCTCTAAATACCGCTGAACAAGCTATGTCAAGCGTTATGAGTACGGCACTTTCAAGGCTGAATGCATTTCTTGACTCCGAGCTTGAACAGCTTTTGTGCTTTGATACGGAGATTGACGCTGAAAAATTCTGTAATGAAAAGTGTGCAATCTTCATTGTGATGCCGGAGGAAAACCCCAACACTTTCTTTATGGTTTCGCTAATTATCCAACAGCTCTACCGAGAAATACTTTCAGTTGCAGATGAAAACGGCGGAGTACTGAAAAATCGCTGTGTGTTCTTCTGCGATGAGTTCGGAACTTTGCCGAAGATTGATTCGGCAGAGATGATGTTTTCTGCTTCCCGTTCAAGGCGTTTGCAGATAGTTCCAATCATCCAATCCTTTGCACAGCTTGAAAAGAATTACGGCAAAGGGGGCGCTGATGTTATCATAGACAACACACAGCTCACAATCTTCGGTGGCTTTGCTCCAAACAGTACAAGTGCAGAAGTGCTATCAAAAGCACTGGGTTCAAGAACTGTTATGTCAGGCTCTGTCAGCAGAAGCAAAAACGATCCGTCACAATCCTTGCAGATGATTGAGAGACCTCTTATGACTCCCGATGAGCTAAAGTCACTTCCGAAAGGCACATTTGTTGTTATGAAAACAGGCTTTTATCCAATGAAAGTTAAGCTGAAATTATTTTTCAAATGGGGCATAGAATTTGAGGAAAAGTATGAGGTCAAGGAGAACGGAAACCGTGAAGTCCAATATGCCAACCGTTCTGAGTTGTTCAACAACATAATTCAGATATACTCTCCTCAGTGTTTTGAACAGCCTGTTACCGACTCGGACTTCGATGAAGTGAGCGGTGAGAAAAAGAAGAAAAATGAAAATCTTAAAACCTCGCCAAATGCGGAACAGACCGACAGTGACGATACTATTAATTCAGAACAGCAAGATAAGCCAACAGAAGAACCCGAAAATTCAAGCGTTGAACAGAACAAAAATAAGCAGGGAAAAGTAGTCGTCAGAACCGAGCGACCACCACAGGGGGATAACAGCAATGAGTAGATTAACTTTTCTGTATCAAATGGACTTACCTCACAGAGCCGTAGCCGTATATACCTACCTCCACGACCGAGCAAACAAAAATGGCGAATGCTGGCCCTCTGTAAATACAATAGCCGGCGACATAAAGCTGTCGCCTGCCACGGTACGCAGAGCTATTAAAGATTTGAAAAAAGCTGGTTTAATTGAAACCAAACAGCGTTATCGTGAAAAAGGAGGTAAGACCTCTTTGCTTTACAAAATACAAAAAATCTGAATGCTTATAATTTAAGTGGTTGGTGGAAAATTTAATCGTAAAAGCATCAAATTTATATTGTGTTTCGTCAAGTTGTTTATAATATTTTGCTTACATTTTCTTAATTGTATTGAAAAAGTGCAAACCGTATGATACAATATAAATATCTTGCAAAGCCAGTGCTTAAAAATGTCGCTGTTGCGGCGACCTTATTTTCTTCTTTTTATAGTATCATATATACAGAAGCTTTAAGGAAAGGCAGATGTGTATGAGCAAACAAAAAAAGATAATACTTGTTTTTCAGAGTGAGATAAAAAGTGCGGATAATCCACCTCTTTTCTGTTGTGAAAAAACAGAGGTGACAAGCGGCGAAATAGAATTTGCGCAGTACCCTTTGTCTAAACTCGGTGTGGTAATGCTCTGCGATAATGGAATCACAGTAAGGGGTAAGACATACTCTTTTGATATGCTCCCGATTACCATAAAAATGGAAGGTGAACATGCAACGAAATACAGGGAAATCATTTCAGAAGACATAAAAATAAATATTCAGCTCAAAGGAGAACTTTGATATGGGACTGTTTCATTTTGGAAAGAAAAAACAATCATCGGAAGAACAAGCAGACATGCTGTATCTCGAAGGAATGACCTTAATAGGAAGCGGATATTGGGATACAGCATTTAACCCAATTCAGAAAGCGGCAGAGCTTGGGCACGTAGGTGCTATGGGACAGCTTGCAATGATGTATATATTCGGTAAGGGATGCGATGAAGACCGAAACAAAGGCATAGAGCTTCTGCGCAAGTCTGTGGAGCTTGGCAACTTATATTCCTGTTTTGCATTTGCTGTTTTGTATGATAACGGCATAGAGGAAATCACGGCTGAAGAAGCAAAGACAATGTGCAAAATGGCAGCCGATGCAGGCTGGCCTGATGCAATTAAACGGTTAGAAAAAGGTTTTGATACGGAGGGATAAGGATGAAACTGAGAATCATTGAAGAAAGATGGGGAATTAACCGGAAGTCGGGAGAAAGAAGCACTCGTATTACCGACAACAGAGCATTTGCGCCTGAAATCGGCTCTGCATTGGACTTCCCCACAGGCAGACGTCATTTCACAATTGACGCTGTCGATGAAAACTCCATTACCGTAACAGTACATTATGAAAACACAGCGTCAAATAAGACTTGGGTAATAGCAAAAGGAGAAAGTCAGTTCTACCGTCCACGTTCGATGGACGGCGGATATCAGTACCGCCTTATTTATGAGGATGAAGAAAACCTCTGTAAATACTCAATTGCGATATCAGTTGAAAAGGCAGAGGGCGAATATGACCTCGGGCAAAGCAAGTTTTTCGGCTCACCGGTTATTCCGAACGAGTGGAAGGAGCGTTTTCACGATGACATTGTGTTCTTTGCTCAGATAAGGCTTGCGGATATAGCAGAGCTTGATTATGATAACCGTCTGCCGCATACAGGGTATCTGTATTTCTTTCTCGACGCTGAAATGTATCCGTCCGACAGGCTTGATATGTGGGTCGAGTATTACCCGGGCGAGCCTGATACGGTTATTGACGATTTCAACACGATGTCACCGATTCCGGACGGACTTCAGGATGATTGGCTTATCACTTTCCGCTATGCAGATGCGGATGAAGACGGCACAAAGCTGTTCGGAGTTCCGTCAGGAGTGATAAACGAAAACGACGACAAGCCTGATTTGCTTTTACAATACGATCCGCTTGATTTTGACGGTGTGCCGTTCCTTGCAAGTTTGGACGGCTATGCGTATGTTTTCTTTGGTGAAGATGAAACGAACTTTGACGATGTAACTTATACCGTAGAAAGGTCATAAGGTGGCAAATATGCCGTTTACTGAACAAAATGTAAAGCGTATTGCAGAGCTTATACAGGAAATCGAAGCACGAAAAGAGCATAAATATGCGGCTCCTACCTATAAGGATTCGGCGGCTCTTGCTGAAATAGCTGAAATTGTGAACGCTCAGCTTGATACACAACAGCCGTGGGATAAGGACACTTTGTGCAACATTATTCTCGCAGTCAGGTATCTTGCAGAGGAATATGAGAAAATGTGGCGGTGCTCTGTCAGCGTGAGGTATTACAATAAGCTTATTGAGTTGCTTGCGGTGCAGGCTGACATATTTTCAGTAACTCAGGAAAATTCTTCGGACGATTATTACTCTGCGCTCCGTGTAAGAAATTATTATGCTTACGATGACTGCACAGATTTATCTGAGCTTTCAAAAAGCTTTCTTCCGGATAAGGACAGGAAAGCACTTGAAGAACAGGTGCTTTCCAAGCCTTTGGGTCTTAAGCACGACCCGATAGAACTAAGCGAAGAATACTTATCTGTTATAGATGAGGTTGAGCGCAGAATGGACGAAGCGGGTACAAAAAATATGCACCCCTTTGAAAGTGCCGGACTCAGGAGAAAACTGCTCAAAGAGTACGGCATAGACTGGAAATCAGAAATAGAATTAAACCCTGATTTTCATTTTGATTAATAAGCATAATTGAAAAAGGAGCGTGAACAGAGGTGACAGACGGCCTTATACAGGAATGTAAGCAGTTTATAGAAAACGGCGGTGAGGTCAGAAAAGCTGATTACAAAACAGCGTTTCATACTCCTTTGGTGATGATGGAGATTGACGCAAGCGAGGTGGATTTGTATTTAAGCTTTAACCGTTCACTCTCATTTAACGAGCGGCTTTTTCTCCTTATTGACCGCACCGGACAAAAAGACAGCGATGTATACAAAAAGGCCCGGATTGACAGACGGCTGTTCTCAAAAATCCGTTCAAATAAAAAATATATTCCCTGCAAAAAGACTGTAATTGCACTCTGCTTAGCCTTGGAGCTTAATCGTGAGGAAGCTGATCAGCTGTTATTTTCAGCCGGATACAGCCTTTCTCCTGCTGAGGATTACGATCTGGCAATAGCGTTTTTTATTGATAAAAAGGTATATGACTTTTTTGCGATAAATGAGGTGCTGGAGCATTTCGGCTTTGATGTCTTTTAAGCAATAAAAAAGCCGCCCTAAGGCGGTGTGCTTAAGATTTATCTTTATTGTCACTGTGATTGATGTCGGCTGTATTATCAAGCGCATATTCTAAGCATTGTATCACAATTTTGTTTACAGATGTGTTGTATTCTCCTGCAAGCACTTCTAATTGCTCAACAATATGCACGGGAATACGGAATGTTTTATTAACCGACTCAAATCCTCTTTCAAATTCTAACATACATTTGCACCTCTTCATATACACTATTATGCACTATAAAATCATAAAAATAAACAAGTAAACTATCTTGCAATATTATTGCAAAATGATTGCAAAAGGAAAAATGTCGCCTAAGCGTTGACCTTAGCCTTAAGTAAAAATGAGATAATAATTATGACACAGGAGGCGGTCATATGAGTAAACCTAAAAAAATAAGAAAGCTTGTAAAATCGGCTAAAATGGGAAAGCCGTATGCGATGTATCAGCTCGGAATCTGTTATCAGCTGGGCAAAGAAATGCCTTTTGATATGTCTGAGGCGGCACAATGGATAGCGCAAGCGGCAGAAGCCGGATATGCACCGGCAGAAGAATGGATAAAAGACTACAGCTTTGATGACAGCGTCGCAGTTCAGGCGCACAGTTAAAAAGGAGATTTAAATTATGAAGTTTATTTGCCCTTATTGCGGCTCGTCCCGTGTTGAAACCACAGGCGGCGAAAACGGAAATCCCTTTGACCGCCGTCCCCAAAAAACAGTATGTGCGGATTGCGGAAGAACAATATCAGAGTATTCGGATAACATTCTTGATTATATAGAGCCTGTTATAAAGGTTACGGCAACGGCAGTCGGCGGTGGTGTGACCATAACTGCTGAAAAGACTGTTCCGTATAAGGACGGTACATATTCTCTCGGTGATGAGTATCCGTTTAACCGCAGGGCGACTGATGAAAACCCGCCATATTCCTTTGATAGCATTACAGTCAAGGGTGAGAAAATCACCATAGCCTGTGAAACCGTGAAGCTCAACGAACAGCCTGTCCGAATCGTAAAGCATCTTACAGCCTATGCTCCTGATAAGCATCCGGTGGAAGAAACGATCACACTGACAATCAGCGCAGATATGGAGGAACAGATATGAACAGTATTCGTTTAAAACCGATATACAGTAATGATAGGCTCCCTGTCGGAAGCTCTAAGTTTTTCGGAAATCCCGATGTTTGGGAGGGCTTTGAATGGCCGTCAATCGAAATAGACGGCCAGCTGTACGACCTTACCTTTATGTGTCAGATCAATTGTGCAGACATTGCCGCTTATGACAAGGACGGCTTGCTCCCCAAAACAGGTATGCTCTACTTTTTCTATGATCTGGACGAAATGCCCTATGAGCCGTCAGACAAGCAGGCGGCAAGGGTGCTGTATTATAACGGCGATATAAATTTTCTGAAAGAGATGCACCTGGTAGATGAAAACGGCGATGACCTTTCTATGAGGGAAATGAAGCTTGAATTTGAAAATGTAGATACAGGTTATCTTGACGACAGGGACTCTACTCATCTTCTGCTCGGTGTTCCGTCACTTGATTACGGCACGATGTACGATGTAATTGACGGCTGGCAGATGCTGTTGCAGATTGACTCAATGGAAACAGATGAAATGGTGTTAGATTTCTCCGGTGACGGAGTGCTGTGCTTTTACATTGAGCCTGAAAAGCTCAGAAAACAGGATTTTTCCGATGTACGGATTATGCAGATATACAGTTAAATAGAAAGCAGAACAAATCTGCCTATATCCTATATACTAAATGAGGAGGTAACTGAAATGACCGATAAAAAGCAAATGCTTCACATAAAGGCAACTTCAACATCACCTGACGGTACTGTTCATAAGGCTGAAGCGACAGTTCCGTATATAAAGGGAACAATGGTTCATTTGCCGGATGAATATCCTTTTTCAAGGAATGTAATGCTTGACGGTGATACAGGTTACTCTATGAGAACGCTTAATATTAAACAAAACGGCAAAATTGAGTATTTCTGGTCAGATTATTATGAGCTTGAGGACGGAAAGGCTCACGCTGAAAAGGAAATCGGAGCCGAAAAAATAGTAATCGACTTTACTCTGACAGAAATCTAAAGTCAGGAGGTGCAGCATATGAGACCTGAAACTGTATTGAATTTGGATTATAACGGCGATGCAAAATCACAGCTTTCACAATGGCTGTCTGAATATACGTCATACTTAGATGATTATCCCGAAAAAGAGGAGATTATCAGAAAATTAATTTCCAGAGCAGATCTTGCATATAAGCTGTACGAACAACGATTGCAGGAAAAACGAGAAAGCCTGAGGGGCTGTTCATTTCATGATGACAGTTATTACATTGAAACAGCTCGCATACAGGACGATGAGGACAGCAAGCTTGACGGTGACTTCCCTCTCGGAAATGAGTCTGACGCTGTATTTGTTTCAAAATATTTTTCAGTTTCCGATCTGGTAAAAATTCAGCTTGGTTTTGCAGAAAGAATGCTTTACAGCTTACAAAGCGAGCAGGCAGACAATGTGCTGATAAAAAAGGGTATTCTCAATGAGATGACAGGTCAGTGGAAAGAAGCCGAGTGTTGCTATTGCGCTGTTCAGGCAGACTATTCCGTGCAGGAAAGAGCGCTTTACTGCCGCCGCAAAGCGGAAGATGAAGGCGAAAAGCTCTATCAAAAGGGTATGGAGCTGATAGAGGAGCTTAATTGGAATGATGCGTGGTATCCGCTCTATAATGCGGCAGAGCTTGAGCATACCGAAGCTATGGCTGAAATCGGATATATGTGTGTATACGGTATCGGTTGCTCAAAAGACATAGATGAAGGTCTTACATATCTTCGCCGTTCTGCGGAAAAAGGCAGTAACTACGCTTGCTATGTACTCTGGGAAATGCATGACGACGGTGTCAAAGATATCAAAGCGGCAGAAGCTAAAAAATGGTGCGAACAAGCGGCAGGCAGAGGAGATATAAAAGCAAAGGCTCGTCTTGAGGAAGGCTTTGATTTGCGCCCTGTTACCGAGATTTTGCAGGAACAGATTGATAAAGGAAATATTGATGCATTGTGGTATATGGCTATGGAGCTTGATGCGCCCGAGGACGACGGGCTGGCGATGGAATATGTTGAGCGTGCGGCTGATGCCGGACAGATTGATGCATTGTTATTCTATGCCGAGCTGTACAGTGACCCCTCAGATGCTGAATTTTACGATGAAGAAAAAGCCGATGAATATTACCGCAAAGCGGCAGAGAAAGGCTGTGAAACAGCAATTCTTGCTTTGGGTGACCGTGCGCTGAGAGATATCGATGTGCCTTTCTGGAAACAAGTGACGGATTTAGCCAAAGTAACCGACAATATACGTGAACAGCACAAAGCGCAGTTTGCTTGGTATCTGCTGGCGGCACAGGGCGGCTGTGTCCGGATTATGCCGCATATCGCCACAGCTTATCATTACGGCTATCCCTGTGAAAAGAATGACGAGCATGCATTTTTGTGGGCTTCCCGTGCGGCAGATGCAGGCGACAGCTACGCTATGTATCAAATCGGATATTTCTACGAAAATGCTCTCGGCTGTGAAAAGGATATGACAGTCGCACTGCTGTTTTATATACAGGCGGCAGAGGGCGGCGTCCTTAACGCAATGTACCGCCTGATTGATATTTACACAAACGGCAAGGACGGTATTCCTGCCGATAAAGAAAAGGCAAACCGTTACCGTTTTATGTCGGGCGTCGGGAGAGAATAATTAAATAAAATTTGTAGGTTATGCGTTTTTTAATATCAGCAAACAGGAGTGAATTACAGTGGGTGGAAATGCAATGATAAAATGCCCGAAGTGCGGCAGTACCAATGTTACCTGTATGGACGGTGCAGGTGCGATTTCAAAATACGGCAGAGATGTGATGATTGACATAGCCTTTGATATGTGGCTGTGCGGCGATTGCGGCGAGAGTTTTCGGTCAGATGAATCAGAGGTTTCTAAAGAGAATACAGAAAAGTCGGACAGCAATAAATGAAAATTCTGATGATGATAGAAAAATGGGGCGTCGGTGTCGAAAGCCAATATGATTTTTATGTGTTTGACTGTAAATATGAAACCTTTTCTGCCAATTTGGACTTCTACAAAATTCATGTGATAGATGATGGCAGAGCCAAGCTCACAATGTACGGTTTTAGCGGAGAAGTTTTATTTGAAAAAGAAATAACCTATGAAACAGAAGGCTATTATTCTCCGGCATCAATGGACGGAGGCTATAACTATACCTTTACGCTTTTCCGTAATGATGAGGAGATTGTGAAACATCTTGATAACACACCGTGGAACAACGGTATGATATATTGGTCGTGCCCTCCGTCTGCTTGTGAAATTATTGTGACAACCCCGTGGGATTGCTATTATGCCGTATATGACGAAAGCGGCATGATTTTTGGGCAGACAAAGGAACGATATCGTTTTCGGATTGATGATATAACCGATTCAGGAATCACATTTACTGTATTTCATAAGGGCGAGTATTCAGAAACAATAATACTCGACCCGAATAACAAATTTGAGAAGGATTTTGACGACGGAAAATACAGATTATCTGTCTTTTCCGATCGACTTGAAGCGCAAAAATACCTGAATGAAAACGATGATAAAGACGATGAACCCGATAAAAGCTGGGTATGGTAACAATATGAACAAACGATAATTATGAAGTTTATAAGGAGAAAACACAATGTTGTTGGCTCTGGAGAATCAAAACGAGGATACATATGAAACTGAAAATAACTGATGAATTCTGGGCAGTAGGAAAAAGGACAAGAAAAGTAAAGATCGTACGTGTACCCCTTGCCGTCGGAAAGATTAAGGGTATGGATAACGGCGGCTCATATTGGAATATTGATGAGATCAGTAAGGATTTTGTTAAGGTTTCCTATATCCGTCATGACGGCGAGTTGATAAAAAACTGGACTGTTACAAAGGAAAACGGTGAGTTTTACCGCCCACGCTCAATGGACGGCGGTCATCAGTACACATTAAAGCTTGTGCGGTTTTTTTGAAATACTAAAATATTCTGTTACCAAAGAGAGAAAAACACTATGAGTAGAACGGGGTTAATCAGACAATGAAGGACGAGAAAAGCATTGCAGAGGTGCTCAGGCAGATTGCAAAAAGCTACGGTGAAGATATTTTTCTGGAGCAAAGGCGTGTTTATGCAATTCTTTCTGACCTTGCACCGGGAGATTCAAATGCCAAACAGCGGCGAAGAATAAAAATGTCGCTCGAAGCAGGCTCTGTTGAAATACTGCTGAAAGCAAAAAAGGACAAAAAGGGCGCAGAGCTTTACATAAATGAATCGGTCAGCCGTCTGATTTCAAACACCGATATGGACGAAGGCGTTGCAAGAGAAACAATAAATATAATTGCAGAGGCGCTTTCAATAAGTCCGTCGGCGGTTACGGATAAAGGGAAAAACACGAAAAAACCGAAAAAAATAACAGACGACGCACAAACCGCAAAACCGCAGGAGAAACCTGATGATAACACAGAGTATGGTGAAGGCTTTAAGATGCCAAAGTTCATTCTGATTGGCTTGCTTGTTTTGTGCGGAGCTTTTGCTATTTTTGGACTTGTCGCTTTGTTTATGAATCTTGATTGGACAGGCAATCAGTGGTTTATCGGAATAGGCTCGGGGCTTGTCCTTGCAGCGGCATCTGTAGGACTTTCATTCCTTTTTGAAAATTTTATCGACAATTATAAATGCCAGACGCTGACTGTTATTATCCCGATATTGTTTGCAGGAAACATTTTACTGCGGTGTTTTCTCGGCGAAGAAAGCGTTGGTATTATTTTCAGAATCCTGATGGCGTTCATTTTTGCAGGCTCTGTTGCAAACGCTGTCTTTACCCATATTGAGCAAGAGGAAAAGTATATGCCGCCTAATATAATAGTGGCGGTGTTAAGTGCGCTTTTATTCTTTATATGGCCGGGAGATTTATCGTGGACAGGCAATCAGTGGTTTATCGGAATAGGCTCGGGGCTTGTCCTTGCAGCGGCATCTGTAGGACTTTCATTCCTTTTTGAAAATTTTATCGACAATTATAAATGCCAGACGCTGACTGTTATTATCCCGATATTGTTTGCAGGAAACATTTTACTGCGGTGTTTTCTCGGCGAAGAAAGCGTTGGTATTATTTTCAGAATCCTGATGGCGTTCATTTTTGCAGGCTCTGTTGCAAACGCAGTCTTTACCCATATTGAGCAAGAGGAAAAGTATATGCCGCCTAACATAATAGCGGCGGTGTTAAGTGCGCTTTTATTCTTTATATGGCCGGGAGATTTCTCGTGGTCTGTCTGGCAGTGGATTATAGGCATAGGCGGCGGTCTTGTGCTGTGTGCTCTCGCTATATTTGCAGCATTGATACTTGATGAAATAGGACCCGAAACTCACCAAAGCCTGTCGGTTATTTTGATTTTATTTACAATAGCAAATCTGGTGTTGCTTTTAATCCTTGAACAGAACTATTTAATCATATCAATGTGCTTTATGGTTATACTCGCAATCGGCGCTATTATTACTGCGTTTATTTCTTTCTCTGAAGCTTCAGCGGGGCTCGGAATTCTCAATATTATTCTGGCACTTATTAACGGCGGTATTTTTCTGTTTATCACTATCGGTTCTTACGAACAACTGATGAGCTATATTCAGCCGTTGTTAGATAAAATCAGATAAAGCTGGTGAAAATTATGAAACTGAGGTATTTAGTTGAATTTAAAGTGATTCCGACAATGCTGTTTGAGCAATCGGAAAATTTTATAGGCAGTATCCTTGATAAAAAAGAAACTTATATGACGCAAATCTATGACTATGTCTGCAAAAATGAAGATATGGAAAACCCTTACACCTATTCGGATTTTCATGTCACAGTATTTACGCCTAACGAAGAACAGTCAGTTTACATTATCCATATGCCCGAGTCAGGACTTGAAGCTCCTTTCTGCCGCAAAGTATTCATTATCGTGGATAATAGCGAAGAGAAGTCCGTTCTTCGTTACTTTACTGTGGAATACAGCGATGAAAACATCTCAATGCTCGGCGAAGTGAATTCAGACGGCATCCATATAAATTACGGTTCTGTATCTGATGATGTACTGCAAAAGACGGTATATGAACTGGCATTCGGATGGGAAGATTATATTGAGCTGAATGAAACCGCTGAGCTGCGTGAAGATGTTCTGCAAGCATGTGGAGATTGGGAAGCTCGTGAATACACAGAGCGAATTTATATACCGTATCTGTGTTTAGATAAGACGGGAGAATTTGCGGCAACTTTTGTAACACAGGGCGGTTATTTTTTCAGTTGCATTTACAATCGTGTAGCACAGCTTATGGAAAAAGATATACGATTTTATGCTGAAGATTTCGATGTGAAAGCATATGTCTACGGCGAAGATCAGGGGATAATTTATATTGCTCAGTTGCCTCGGGAAAATTTGCAAGATTGGGATTTCCGGCAGATGTGCATTGTTTTGGATTTTGAAACAATGGATGTGGTACTGCTTGCTGTGGGAAAGGGTGAAGACGGAAAAGAGTATTTGTATCAGCTGGATGCTGATACAGGAGAGTATATTGAGAAGGCTTCCGTATCTGACAATACGCAGGAGCTGTTGAATTTGTTAGTACGGACAGCATCGCAGTATCAGTATATTTCCGCAAAATGCCCGATGTGTCAGCAAACCTTCAGTCTGGGTTTACTGCCGGATGAGTTGGAAGGATACCGGAAATTTACCGAGGAAGACGAGGACATTCAGGACGTATTGCCACAGCTTAACCTGTTTGAGCGTGAATTCCTGATAACGGGAATGTGCCCCGAATGTCAGGCAAATTTATTCGGAAAAGAACTGCCCGATGACCTGAGCCGCTGGATGCGGGGTTGAGAAACAGTGTAATAAAAACCGAAAGGAGATTAGAATATGGCAGAGTATTACCCGAAAGGCCATAAGATACCGCTTGCCAACGGTTCTTATGCCGAAATAATTCAAAAGCTCGGAGAAGGAGGTCAGGGTGTTGTTTACCGTGTGTCGGTAGGCGGCAGGGAATATGCCTTGAAATGGTACCACAAGGGTTCCGTACAAAATCCCAAAAAGTTCTATCAGAACCTTGAAAACAATATAAATTCAGGCGCACCTACAAAGGCATTTTTGTGGCCGCTGTATCTTACAAAGCCTGTTGATGAAAGCTTCGGCTATGTTATGGAGCTAAGACCGAAAAACTACCGTGAGTTTTCGGAATTCCTATTGGCTAAGGTGCATTTTCAGTCACTTTCTGCGGCTGTTAATGCGGCGCTGAATATCACAAACGGATTCCGTGAATTACACCGAAAAGGCTTTTCCTATCAGGACTTAAACGACGGCAACTTCTTTATTGACCCCGAAAGCGGCGATGTTCTCATCTGCGACAACGATAATGTTGCACCCTACGGTGAAAGCCTCGGCATCGCAGGAAAAGCCCGTTATATGGCGCCGGAGGTTGTCCGCAATATAAAGCGACCCGATGCCAAAACCGACCGATTCTCTCTGGCGGTGGTATTGTTCCGCCTCTTGTTTCTCGATCATCCGCTTGAGGGCAAGCGTGTTGTTTCAGCACCCTGTCTTACCGAGGAACTGGAGCTTAAGTACTACGGCATAGATCCGATTTTTATTTACGACCCGACCGATGACAGCAACAGACCTGTGCGTGGCGTTCATTCAAATGCTATAAAATTCTGGCCGATGTATCCGAAATTCATTCAGAATAAATTTATCGAGTCGCTATCGAAGGATGCGATGTCAGGAAAATCACCTCGTCTGACCGACAACGATTGGCAGATTGCCTTTACAAGACTTCGTGATACAATAATCACCTGTCCCTGCGGCAGCGAAACCTTTATCAATGTTGCAGGAGATGCTTTCTGCGTCAACTGCGGTCAGAAAATTCCAAAGCCGCCTGTGCTCAACTGTCATAACCACAAATACGGACTGGCTTTATTCCCCGGCGTGAAGATGTACCGCTGTCATATTGATAAGAGCAGTGATGATTTCACCGAGGTGATCGGAGAAGTAAACCGTAATCCTCAGAACCCGGCAATGTGGGGACTGAGAAATTTAAGCGACATAGTGTGGAATGTTGAAACACAGGACGGTGCTCTCAAGCCTATTGCAAAGGGACAGGTTGCTCCTATAATGGCAATCAAGGCTATCCATTTCCCGAACGGTATGGGAATTGTAGAATACAGTAAATAATACTAATTGCAGGAGGAATTCTATTATGTCAACAATAAATGATAAAAGTCCATACGGCGGTGCGGTTGAGGTTGCACGCAGAACAATGACACTCTTTTTCCTGGTAGATACATCGGGAAGTATGGACGGAAGCAAAATCGGCACACTTAACTCCGCAATTGAGGAGGTTCTTCCCGAAATTTGCAAGCTTTCCGGTGAGAACGCCGATGCGGCTATTAAAATTGCAGTGCTGGAATTTTCAAGCGGTGCACGCTGGATTACTCCGGCTCCTATGGATGCGAAAGATTTTCAGTGGAATGATCTGAATGCAGACGGTCTCACCGATTTCGGCGAGATGTGCAAAATGCTTAATGAAAAGCTCTCACGTAAAGCGTTTATGAGCGATGTGGCAGGTTCATATGCCCCGGCAATCTTTTTGCTCTCTGACGGTGAGCCGACCGATGATTATCAAAAGGAGCTCGGCAAGCTCAAGGAGAATAACTGGTTTAAAAAGGCAATCAAGGTAGCTGTCGCTATCGGAGAGGATGCTAACAAGGATGTCCTCGCTGAGTTTACAGGAAATAAAGAAGCAGTTATAACTGTTCACACTCCCGAGGCTCTTACTAAGATGATCCGCTTTGTATCGGTTACCGCTTCTCAGATAGGCTCTAAGTCCAGCGGCGTAGGCAAGGGCGGTGTTGATCAGGCAACAAATAAACAGAACGAAACTATTGACGCTATTAAGACAACCGTATCAAATAATGCGACAGACGGAGTTGAAATCGGTAATACACCTGTTTCCTCCGGCAATCAGGAAGATTGGAATTGGTGATTGATATGTACCGCAGCTTTCATTTTACGAGCATCGGTGCGTCACACATAAAAAAGGGAACGGTTTGTCAGGATTATTCGGCAAGCATAGAAGCAGATAGCTATAAGCTCGCTGTTATTTCAGACGGACACGGCGGTGCGGATTATTTCCGTTCCGACCGTGGAAGCCGTTTTGCAGTTCAGGCATTTTGTCGCTGTGTTGCAGACGCTTTTGCTGTTTGCGCCGATACATCACAGGAAGAGCTGACAGACGATTCGTTTCTGAAAAATAAGGCAAAGAACTTTGCCGACGCACTGGGTGCGTGCATAACAGATAAACAGATTGAAGAGCAGATGCGCTGGTTTATGCGCAGTGTGGTGACAAACTGGAATATCCTCGTTGAAGAAGATATTGCCGCTGATCCCTTTGGGGAAGAAGAAATGACCGAGGTGTCGGAAAAAGCCAAAGCCCGATATAAAAAGGGCGAAAAGGTGCATTCGGCATACGGTGCTACGCTCATAGGCGCAGTCATTACCGATGACTTCTGGTTCGGAGTGCATATCGGTGACGGAAAGTGCGTTGCCTTCGGTATGGACGGAACAGACTGCGAGCCGATTCCGTGGGATGAGCAGTGCTTTCTCAATGTTACAACCTCTATCTGCGATTCAAACGCAGGCAGTGAATTCCGTTATTTTTTCAGTCGGGAGCTTCCTGCCGCCGTATTTGTCGGCAGTGACGGCATTGATGACTCTTTCAGTAAGGACAGACATCTGCACAATTTCTATCGCACGGTGCTTAGCTCCTTTGCAACCGAAGCAGAGGAAAAGGCTGTGCAGGGCCTTGCAGATTATCTGCCGGAACTTTCGGCGCAGGGCAGTGCCGATGATATGTCGGTGGCTTGTGTTCTTGATATTGAGCATATCAGAAGCAACGCCGCATTGTATGAGAAAAAGAAGGCGCCGTACCTGAAAGTATTACGAATAGGCAATTTAGGTGCACAGTCTGCTTCCGATGATTATATGCAGAAGAAAGAGATTGAAGCAGATGAAGGCACCGTTTACCTTGATATGATAGGCTGTTACGGCTTTCGGAAAGGTGTTATGGAGCTTGAAATCGTGTCTGTCGCAGAAAATACGGTCACTGTTTCGATTGCAGGAAAAGAGTATGTTATCACACCTGAAAAACCTGCTGAAATTTCCTGCCGAAAGCTTGTAAACGGTATTTGTGAGTTTGACAAGTTAATTCTTCAATGTTTTATGAAATAGGAGGACATTATGTGCGAAAAAAATCTGACATTGGAAGAACAGGACGCTCTTGAACTTCAGGACATATTTACCGAAGATATGACTGACAAACAAAAGCTCGATAGGCTTGTTAAGATTCTTTCTCTTATGAATAACAGCGGTTATTCCGACAGTATGGCGTGGGAGCTTTCTACAGAAAATCCAAGCGAGCAGGCGTTGGATTGGCAGAAAAATCAAAGACGCCGTGGTGCAATGGAGCGTGAGTATGACCGCCTGTGCCTTAAGCTTGAATCCTATGAGGGTGAAACAGACGATGAGGGATATCCTCATGGCAAAGGAAAAAAGTATTATACCAACGGTTTGATATATGAAGGTGAGTGGAATCACGGTGCACGAGAGGGCTTTGGAATTGAATATTCCTATACCAGTGCGTACCGTTATGAGGGTGAATGGAAAAATGATAAGCACCATGGAAAAGGTGTTCGGACTGATTACCGAAGAATTCGTGAAGAAGGAACCTTTATTAACGATATTTTATCTTCTGAACACAACCTGATTGTAACCTTACCTGACGGACGCAGACTTGTGCGATATTTTAAGGATCTGGGAGGAAGATGGGGAATTAAAAGTACATGGCTCTGCAATTATCAGAACGGAGATACTTTAGATTGTGACTGGTACACCTATTCCTATCCGGAAGGTTGGGGTGTTTACACCTATGCAGACGGCGGTATTTTGAAAGGATACTGGAACAGAGGTAAAAAGGACGGCGAATTTAAATATATCTCGCCTGACGGCAAAAAATCAATTCGCATCTACGAGGACGATGTGCTTGTTTCAAACAACAGTCTGATCAGGAATAAATGATGGTGGATTATGGATGACAAGGGTTCAAAGTATTACTATTCCCGTCTGTCAGACGGAGAAAAAGAAATTTATAACAGTATTTGTGAAGCACTTCTGCGCTTTGAGCATGTGTTGTCAATCCGCGATGCATCATCAGTGGATATTCAAAAAATCATCAACGCCGTACTCTTTGACAATCCTGTGTTCTTTTACCTTAACAGCCGACGCGTTATGATAGGTAAATCGCCGTTCGGATTTAAACTGATGTTCAGCTATGAATATTCAAAAGTGGAAGCTCAGTCATTGTGGCAGACAGCGCAGAATAAGATTGATAGGTTTATTCAGACTTACATCAAGCCGAATATGAAACCGCTTGCCAGACAGATTGAAGCGCACCGCTGGATGCAGCAGAATATCGTAATGGCTAAACCTCCGTATGACGGTGAATGCTTTTCTCTTGTCGGCGCATTGGTAAAGGGATGCTGTGTATGTGAAGGCTTTGCCCATGCGTATAAGCTCTTGTGTGACCGTATGTATATTGCGTCAATAATTGTCACAGGCACAGGTATAAAGCCTGACGGTACAACTGAAGCTCATGCGTGGAATATTACAAGAATTGACGGCGTGACGGCGCACATTGATGTAACATGGGATACAATCTACGGTGAAGGCTCCTACGATTATTTTAATCTAAGTGATGATGAAATAGCCGTTGACCATATTTTTGACAGAAGTGTTTACCCGAAGTGCACAGAAAATAATCTGAATTATTTTAAGCTTAACGGATTAATAGCTCATGACAGGGATGAGCTGTGCAGAATTATTGCAAACAACAGGCAAAAAGCAGTTTTCTCTGTAAAGCTTGAGTTTGAGTGCAATGCTTCTTACCTTGCAGGATGCGGCTTTCCTCCGGGAAAGCTTCGGTACAACACTGCAAGAAATATTGTGCTTTTTTCGAGATGATGCTGTCAAAAGATATATTACACCCTGGTATAGATATTTTGATAAAATAAAATATAAGCTCTCTATACAATGTAAAAGCAGAGTTTTATCATTTAGCACAAAATATGACATATTTTTTCAAATTACAGTGTTATCATTGTGTTTTGGAAAGAATTTTGTCGTATGGAGGTTGTTCTGATAGGGGACAAGCAGATAAAGCTCGAAATATTACGAATAATAGTCTTTTTATATACCGTAGTGCCAAGAGGCATTGCGGTATTTTTATTTTCGACAAAATACAATATTTATCTATACATATCTACTTTATTTCCATATAAATACAAATATGTTGGATGTCAGTATAACGCACTTAGATACATTCAAGTGCGTTATTTTTTTGCCCATAACTGCGAAATTTGTTTTATCCGAGGACCTCCTGTCCTGTTTGAACGCAAAAAGTCAAACAGAATAGGAGGAAACATAATTGAAAAAATTATGGATAGACGGTCATTACATTGAAGTGACCAATGAAGTTTATACTGCTTATGCGAAAGGTCAAAGAAAAATGAAATATTTTGAGAAAGACCTTAAGGTTGAGCATGTACTCAAAGATAAGAATGGAAATGTCACAGGGGTTATTCCGAGCCGTGAAGATTCTTTGGAAAGGCTGATGAATGATAATTCAATACAGTTTTATGATGTCAGCAAAAGTGTAGAGTGTTCAGCACAGGTTAATGATGATGTTGAGAATTTACATATTGCTATGCAAGAGCTTACGTCCGAAGAATTAAATATTATAAAAATGCTGTTCTATGATGAAATGACAGAACGTGATACAGCAAAAATTCTTGGGATTTCACAGGCGGCAGTCAACAAAAAGAAGCATCGCATTCTCAAAAAACTTAAGAAAATCATAAAAAAATAAATTTTTTTGATTTTATGGTTATCAAACCCTTCACTTAACGGCAAATAAAGTGAGGGGTATTTTTTACCCCCTGTTGAACCTTGAAAAATAAATATCAGCACATCAGATACATTCCTTCTGCTGTTCGGAACGGACAAGCCACATAAGCGAACACCTTTACAGGTCTTCAGGACTCAGACATTGAAAGGCAAATTCAATGACGGCGATGACAGGCAGAAGGGATAATGATACTTCCGTCCAGTCACAGCTCGAGCGAGATAGAATCGTCGCAAGCAATGAGGACGGCTGTGGGAGATCCTCACGGTGGTGAAATTCCAATGAGGTCAATATGCGTTGACCGTCTGATGTGTTCCCGGTTGGGGGATATTGAGGATAAATACCAACCAAAGCAAGGCGGTTTCATATTCGGAGAAATCCCAATGCCTAAGTAACGGCACATTATATGTCTTACAGATATTCAACCCAATGTGCCGACAAAGGTGTTGTGTATGTAAACCGCCTTGCAAAACGATTGATATATGACAGCAGGCAGCGGCTATGTTTTGCATAGCTGTTGCCTGCCGTAACAAAATATAATTATAGATTGGAGAATTTTATATGATAGGTTTTATTATTGGTTTATTTATAGGTACATTTATCGGTGTAGCCTTGATGTGCCTTTGCAATGCAGCTTCAGACGCTGACAAGAATATTGAAAATCAAAAAACATCAGAGGAAACTAAAGATGATGAATAAGAGTAAAGCAATAAAAAATTCAGAGTGTTACTATGAACTCAATATGTTAAGTCTCCTTATGAAGATGAATCTGCTGACAGAGGAAGAGTACAAAAGCATACTTGAAATCGTCTTGGAAGAATCTGAAAGCATATTGCTGACCGCATAAAAAAATAATTCAAAAAAGATGTAATATTCGCTGGATAGTTTCAAACTCTTGTGATATTGTTGTCTTGCAAAAACAGATTTACAGGAAAGGAAGAAAAAATGGTAGTTACCGAGATACAGCCGACAAAAAAGAATGATGAAAAAATCAGATTGGCAGCTTATTGCAGAGTATCAAGTGATTCTTCGGATCAGATGAATTCGTTTGCGGCTCAGATAAAATATTATACCGATTATTCAAAGGTTCACACCGAATATGAGTTGGTTGATATATATGCTGATGAAGGCATATCGGGAACGTCCCTTAAAAAGCGTGACGAATTCAAACGGCTTATAAAGGACTGCGAAAACCGTAAAATTGATTGCATTATAACGAAATCAATTTCAAGGTTTGCACGAAATACAAGTGATTTGCTGACCGTACTGAGAATGCTTAAAACTTTGGGAGTCCGTGTGTATTTTGAAGAACAGGCACTTGATTCGGACAAAATGAATGCCGAACTATTTGTAACACTTCCCGGTCTTGCGGCACAGCAGGAATCAATCAATATTTCCGATAATATGCGGTGGAGTTACCGCAAACGAATGGAATCAGGCGATTTCAACACTACATATCCTGCGTTTGGTTATCGGATATCAAATAACGAGCTTATAGTCAATGAAGATGAAGCGAAAACAGTAAGGACAATATTTGCACTGTACTTGCAGGGTATGGGAAAACAAGCCATAGCAAATACACTCAATGAAAATAATATACCGTCCCGAAAAGGAAAATGGCATTGCTTCTCGGTGGACTATATTCTTAATAACGAGAGATATATGGGAGACGCATTACTGCAAAAAACATATACCACAGAATCATTCCCCTTCGTGAGAAAGAAAAACAGAGGTGAATGTGCTAAATACTACATTGAGAACAGTAATACCGCAATTATATCAAAGGAAACCTTTAACGCCGCAAAAGAATTGCAGAGAAGAAAAAGCATACAGCATTCAAATGTTTCATATCCATTGAGCAAGGTCATAAAGTGTTGTGAGTGCGGTCACAATTACAGACGAATAGTAATCAATAACAAAGTATATTGGGGCTGTTCGTATAAAGCATCGCTGAAAACAAATTGCGCAACGCAAACACTGCTTGAAAACGATATATACAGTGCTTATATTGCAATGATGAGCAAACTCAAAAGATACAAATCGGAAATACTCGACAATATGATTAATCAGCTTGAATACATAGAGGAAACAACAAATCCGAATCAGGCATCAATAACGGCTATAGATAAACAGATAGCAGATTTAAGTACGCAGAATCTTATGATAGCAAGGCTTCGCACAAAATCCATATTAAGTGAAAGTGAGTTTTCAAAGCAGGCGCTTGAAATAAACTCAAAAATTTCAAAGCTACGCAGTAAGCGAAAGCTTCTGTTAAACGATGATTCTTCAGAGGAAACAATAAGCAATCTGAAACATCTCAGCGAAATAATAGATAACTTTGATTACCGTGACAGTTTCAATGAAGAAATGTTCAGCGACACGGTAGAGCAGATCAAAGCAGGCTATGACAATAAGCTTGTATTCACACTATCGGGTGGACTTGAATTAACGGAGATTATTAAATGAAAGGATATAAACGATGAAAAACAGAAGGGTTAAATACGGATATGCCTATCAAAACGGCGTTATTACAGTGCATCCGACAGAGTCAACAACGGTGAAAAGAATATTTGACCTGTATATTAACGGCTTGTCATTGATAAAAATTGCACAGCTTCTGATTTCGGAAAATATTGAATATATGGTCGGTGAAATATCGTGGAACAAAGGGAAAATCAAGCGAATGATTGATGATGATATTTACACAGGAACAGATACTTATCCATCCATAATCAATAAAGATACATTTGAAAAAGCAAATAAAATAAAATCTGCAAGGGACACTCAAAAGGGTGTTGACAGGTCGTCTGACATATATAATCTCAATGTTCCTATATTATGTGCCGACTGCGGTTCACCGTTAAAGCGCAATCACGAAATGAGATGTGTTCAGGGAACTAGATGGGTTTGCAAAAACAGTGAATGTCATAATATAATACACCTTAACGATGATACGCTGATTGAGAAAATAACAGACTTGCTCAACCGCATAATTAAAAATCCCGACTTGATAAAGGATAATGATGACAGCGGTGTAATCAGCAAAGAAACCGTGAGGCTTGAAAATGAGATAAGAAAAGCCCTTGAACACGACAAAATCAACAAAGACAGTATTACGGAGATGATATTCAGAAACGCTTCCCTGAAGTATGCTAATATCAAAAATATGAATCATATAACGGAAAAGCTGAGAGCAGACTTTAACACAAGTCCGCTTTCAGCTTTTTCATTATCGCTGTTCTCTCAAACAGTTACCGCAATAACGCTTGACAAAGACTATATAGAAATAACTTTTAAGAATAATCAAAAAATCGGAGGTACAATATGGAGCAAAAAGTGCTGCAAAGGAAAGTCAATTACGTAGCTCCCACGCTCAATACCGAAACGGAGTCTGAAACTGCTTACAGGCAGATTAGGGTGGCTGCATACTGCCGTGTATACACCCAAATGGAAGAACAGCTCAACAGCTATGAGGTTCAGGTAAAGCACTATACCGACAAAATCAACAGTGAGCCGAAATGGTCTTTTGCAGGAATCTATGCAGACAAAGGTTTATCGGGAACAAGCGCAAAAAAACGGGATGAATTTATGAAAATGATTCGAGCCTGCAAGCGGCATAAAATTGATATGATTATCACGAAATCTATATCAAGGTTCTCACGAAATACACTTGACTGTCTGAAATATATAAGAATTCTGAAAGAGCTTAATGTGGATGTGTTTTTTGAAGAACAGGGGCTACACAGCAAGGATGCAGGAGCTGAGTTCTATATTACAATCTACGGTAGCATAGCGCAGAGCGAAGCAGAGAATATCAGTGCCAATGTCAGGTGGGGTAAGCAGCAAAGCGCCAAGGAAGGCAAAGTAGCATTCTCCTATAACTCATTTCTGGGATACAAAAAGGGCACAGATGGAAAACCTGAAATAGTTGAAGATGAAGCAAAAATCATCACAGAGATTTATGATAAATACCTTGAGGGTGACAGTATCCGCAAAATTGCAGATTATCTGAATGATAATCAGATTAAAACTCCCACAGGGAAGAAAGTGTGGTATTACGGGACAGTAAAATCCATACTTTCAAATGAAAAGTATAAAGGCGATGCCCTGATAAACAAGACATATGTAATTGACTGTATCTCGAAAAAGGTTAAAAGAAACGACGGAGAAAGGACTCAATACTATGTAGAAAACAATCACCCTGCCATTATCTCCCCCGAAAAGTTTAATCGAGTGCAGGAAGAAATGGCGAGAAGAACAAGTAAGAAAAAGGTTAAACAAATAGGCACAAAAACCGAGTTGGGCAAATACTCAAGTAAGTACGCTCTGTCGGAACTGCTCATATGTGGTGAGTGCCACACTCCCTATCGCAGATGCACTTGGACTACAACAGACGGCAAAAAGAAAATAATGTGGCGATGTATTAACCGACTTGATTACGGCAAAAAGTATTGTCACCACTCCCCGTCAGTTGAAGAAAGTGTATTGCAAAAAGCCATTGTACAAGCTGTTCAGAATAACATCGGCAAATGCTCGGAAGTGCTTGAAAAATTAAAGCAACACATTAAAATGGGACTTTCAGGCGAACAAACTGAAGATAAAACAATAGATATTCAAATAGAAATTGCAAGGTTAGACAAAGAATATGTCGATTTGCTTAATCAGATAACTGCCGATATTGAGAATGCATAAGCTTTGGAATCACAGCTTGAAGAAATCATAATTAAGAAACACAGCTTACAAAACGAATTGCAAATATATGAAAACTCAAACAGCAAACAGGCAAATACAAAAACAAGACTTGATGAAATCTTCCAAATCATAGAAGGACTTAAAAACCATCCTATGGAATTTAACGATGTAATTATCAGACAAATAATCGACTGCATAATCGTAGAATCAAAAGAGAAAATCAAGGTGGTATTTGTTGGTGGGTATGAGGTGGAACAAAGGCTGTGTTCTGATTGAGGGTGAAGTTCGATTTATATCAGAAAAATAAGCATATATATAGTGATGCCTTAAACAGACACTTATAATAAACTCTAAAAGATTTGTCCCAATATATTGATTTATGTCCCAGAACGTGCTATAATTAAAAATATGAGAGGTGATGTGTTTTGAAAAAGCAAAATGTTATCAATCTGATAAAATATCATGTTGAAAGAAACGAAAATGCTTTTAGAAACGAAGCAATAAATATAGCAAGATATTTTGACAGTATTGGAGATGAACAGTTGGCAGAATATATTATGAGTTTGATTGCTGAATCTAATTTGTATACACCTCAAAGCAGCGATTTTGAAAGTGAATTTTTAAAACAAATTAACACTAATGTAATGGAACCATTAAATTTACCAACTGAAATTTCAGAAGATATAAAAGGAATTATTAATGCGGTTAATCACAATATCGGCATCAATAAATTTTTATTTGAGGGTCTCCCGGGTAGCGGAAAGACCGAGGCGGCTAAACACATAGCTCGTTTGCTGGATAGAACTTTATTTTGTGTGGATTTTGATAACTTAATTGATAGTAAACTAGGGCAGACTAACAAGAATATAGCAAGTGTATTTAATGAAATTAATATGCTTCCAAATTCAAATAGAGTGGTTGTATTATTTGATGAAATAGATGTAATTGCATTAGATCGAATAAATTCCAATGATGTGCGTGAAATGGGAAGAGTTACTTCAACTATCTTGCGAGAACTTGATCGTCTAACTGATTTAAATAAAGAAATAGTGATTATCGCAACAACCAATTTATTTTCGAACTTTGACAAAGCATTAATTAGACGTTTTGATGCTGTTATTAATTTTAATCGATATAGCAAGAATGATCTAATTGAAGTTGCTGAATATTATTTCTCGGCATTTATCAAAAATTTCAAAGGGATTTCTAAAGATACAAGATTATTTAAAAAAATCTTAAATGCGTCTGATGAATTACCTTTTCCAGGAGAACTAAAGAATATTATCAAAACATCTTTGGCTTTCAGTGATATTAATTCCGGATATGATTATTTGAGAAGGCTTTATAACAGTTTGATTGGTAATCTTGATAGAACTGATATTAACCAATTGTACGAAAAGGGCTTTACAGTAAGAGAAATTGAAAAACTCAAGGGAGAGTCCAAAAGCACCGTATCAAGAAAACTGAATAAGGAGGATGAAACGAATGAATAATGTTTTGGAACTAAAAGGAAATCGTTTTGTTCAGGCGCCAAAGAGTGCTAGCGGTGGCGGTCCTGCGATGAATAGTAAAGTAGTTGTTACAAGTCAAAAATTGAATAAATTAACATCCAAGCTTTTTCAGATTAAAGATTTTTGGATACACGAAAATAGACCATTTAATGGTATTTTAATTAGTGTGTATTATAATAAAATAGTAGCTAAAAGCAACCGTATTGCTGGTCTGTTTAAAGGGGATCAATCTAATTATGCTATCGTAGGAGCAAAATTTAATTCTGAAAAAACAAAGCATATAATCACTTATTTTTTATCAATTGATGATTTAGATAACAGTATAGATATGTTGTATAAATCAGATGAAGTAATATATTCTGTATTTAAAGATGGCATTACTAAAGCAATTTTTGATAATTATGTGAACGATAAAATCAATTTTCAAAAATACGGATTAACAAAAAGTTTGTTCAAACAGATAGTGGCTGATGTTTCATATATTGACGATTTTGAAATAGAAAAAGCAACTCAACAATTTAAGGCAAGTATCATTACTTTGTATGATACAGGAATGGATACAAAACAACTATTTCACGAAATCGGCATTGATATTTTATCAAGCAGAATTCTTGATAATCGTACGGTTTTCTTAGATGAGAATCAATCTAAAGTTCTATTTGAAAAGGCTCCTTATCTTGTTTCTATGGCAACAGAAAATTTATCAGACCTGTCCCCTGAAGATTTTATTGAAGATTATCAACAAGAAATAGCTCATATTCCATCGCCAAGCATTGAGCCTACTATTGGTGTAATTGATACATTATTTGATACTCGGGTATATTTCAGTGAATGGGTAGAATATCACGACATGGTTGATAAAAACATTCCCAAAAATCCCAGTGACTATCGTCACGGAACAGCGGTATCATCGATTATTGTAGATGGACCCAAGTTGAATCCTTGGCTGAATGATGGATGCGGAAGATTTAGAGTAAGACATTTTGGTGTCGCAGCCGGAGCTCAATTTTCATCATTTACAATTATTAAGCAAATAAAATGTATTATTGCCGAAAATAAGGATATTAAGGTTTGGAATATTTCTCTAGGAAGTAATAAGGAAGTTAATGATAATTTTATTTCAGCCGAAGCTGCAGTATTAGATCAAATCCAAGCCGAAAATGATGTGATCTTTGTTGTTGCGGGAACTAATAAGCCAAATGAAAACATTGAAAAAATCGGATCTCCGGCAGACTCAATAAACAGTTTAGTAGTAAATGCAGTAACAAAAAGCGGATTATCAACTAAATACACCAGAAAAGGTCTTGCGCTTTCCTTTTTCGCCAAGCCTGATGTTAGCTATTATGGAGGAAGTGAGGAAAAGTATATTCAAGTTTGCGAACCATTGGGCGCTGCATTTGTAGCAGGAACTTCCTTTGCTGCTCCTTGGATTGCAAGAAAATTATCCTATTTGATTGATGTATTAGGTTTGAACAGAGAAGTAGCTAAAGCAATGATTATAGACTCAGCGAGAGGTTGGAATGAAACACCGACTCCGGAAGAAGTTGCTATTTATGGGCACGGTGTTGTTCCAATCAAAATTGAGGATATCGTCCAGACAAAAGACGATGAAATCAAATTTGTGGTAACAGATATAAGTGAGAAATGGAATACTTATAATTATCATTTTCCTGTTCCGCTTAAAGATGACAGTTACCCTTATTTTGCTAGAGCGACTATGTGTTATTTCCCGATATGCGACAGGTCTCAAGGAGTCGATTATACAAACACCGAGCTTAATCTGCACTTTGGAAGAATAAAAGATAATGGAAAGCTGAACGAAATAAATGACGATAAGCAAAATCAAGAGGATTCGTTGGGAACAGCAAAAAGCTTTATTCTTGAAGGCGAAGCAAGAGAACGATTCAGAAAATGGGATAATGTAAAGTATATATCAGAGAAGCCAAAGAGTAGAAAAATTCCCAAAAAATCGTACAAAAATAAAAAGTGGGGAATGGAAATAAAAACAAATAATAGGTTAGATCCAAAAGATGGTGTGGGACTTCGTTTTGGTGTTGTAGTAACACTGAAAGAAATGTATGGCATTAACAGGATTGATGAGTTTATCAGAAATTGCAATTTGAACGGTTGGCTGGTTAATAAGATTGACATTGAAAATAGAATTGATATCCATGAGAAAGTTAATGAAGAAATTGAATTCAGTTAAAAGTCAACAGTCAAACAAACCATGTTTTTGTGTCATATTTAATCTAATAATCAAAAAATTGAAATATTATAAAAAAGAAATTTCCGTTTTTTTGATTACATATGTTAACTCTATATACTAATAAGGAGGTGAAAATGTCTGGATATGTTGTTAGAATGTCTGTCTATATGATTGATGAAATTTGCGATAATCCATCTAACTAAGATTATCAGGATAAAATAAGAGCAATAAATGATACAGAACAGTATTATTTGAACAGTAACGCATCTAAAGAATGGTATCATTCTATTATAAGAATTCTGTCTGCATAAAATTATTATTTGGCTACCAGATTTAAAAATAAAGATCTGGTAGCTTTTTATGTCTTGAAACGGTACTTTGCAAAAGCTATTATGCAAGTGGTTTATAGTAACATCCGATACAGAGAATGCAGAAAATCTTTGTAAAATCAGCTTAAACAAAACACTTGATGAATTGAGAAATATGTGTTACAATTGACTTGTAAGATGTTCTAATATTTTGTTTAGTACCGCAGAAAGTAGGTGACATAGTCATAATTTCCTACCGAGGGAATGTAAATATGATAATCTAGCCGTTTCTTAATTATCTATAGCTAGATTTTTTGTTTATGGATATTCTGAATAATGATTTTTTTATGTAGAAAGTGAAATATTTTGTGGTATCAATTAGAT
>DXYG01000001.1 GCA_019415925.1 Clostridiales bacterium | reverse complement strand
ATATAATATTAAATAAATTGCTTTTTGGTGATTTCAGCAAATTATATTTTGCGATAATTTTGTATTTTTAAAGGAGTTAAATTATGAGTAAAAGTGCAGCAACAGTAATTACATTTTTTCTGGGAGGTATCGGCGTACATAGATTTATGACGGGAAAAATCGGCACAGGCATTATCTGGTTGTTGACAGGCGGCGTGTGTGGAATCGGCTGGCTCGTTGACTTTATTATGGTTCTCTGCGGTAAATTCACAGATAAAGACGGCAATGTCTGGGGAGCGTAATTTTAGAAGAAGATAACACCTAACACTTATATGACAAATCTGAGAACACAATTTCTTTTTTTATTCTCAGATAGCTTTATTTTAATGGGAGATTTTATGGCATTTGGAGTGAAAATCAAAAGCATAAAAACGAAAAATTCATATTCTATTGAAAGCTTTTACGAGGCAATCAAGGACAAGAAGTTTACAGCAGGCGAACCATCGCTTACAAAGCACGGTGCGGCTCTGATTATTACATTTCCGCCGCTTGACAGTCAAAATCAGGTGTGGATTGTGAAATCGGGCTTCAACAAGGAGTCTAATAAGTTTTCTGTGCAGAAAGCTGAACAGGCAGGTCTTGATAATGCTGCGGCAAACGCTATGATTAACATGGCATCAGGCGGACTTTTCAGCTTCGGCTCTTTCGTCGGCAAAAAAGCCAAGCAATGTGAAAAGTTAGTTGAAGAAACAGCCAAAGAGCTTGATGAAATGGGACTCTGATTTGTTTAAGATAACAAATCTAAAAGAGGCAGAGTAGTAATGAATGAAAAAATAAAAAAGAAAAGAGATCCCGAGAAAATTCTTGAAATAATTGTTGCAGTTTTTCTCGGAATAACTGCGTTGGCTACTGCGTGGGCGTCATGGATAGGTTCGCTTCACGGAGGAAATCAGGCAACAAATTATGCAACAAGCAATAAGCTTTCCTCTGAGGGCAATTCAATGTATAATGAAGCGGCACAAAATCTTATGCAGGATATGATGCTCTGGAATGAAATAAGCGACGTCTTAATCGAATCTTCTTATGCTGAGGAGAAGAATGATACTGAGGCTGTTGAAAAGTATGACTGGAAGCTTGAAAAGCTTCTTAACGATAATTGTTCCGCAGAGCTTGCCCAAGCAATCACTTGGGCAATGAAACAGGGTGAGGACACTTCTCCGTTTGATAAGGAAGGCTTTACAGACAGCTATTTTACTGATGCAAAAGAAACGATTGCAGAGGCAGACAAGCTTCTTGAACAGGGCAAAAAGGACAACGCTAACGGTGACGCTTTCGGACTTGTAACAGTTATCTATTCGGTAGTTCTGTTCCTGCTTGGTATAGTGGGTACATTCAAGCAACTTCCAAACAGATACGTGATTCTCGGGGTTGCGATTGCGGGATTTTTGTTTGCAACAATATTTATGTTCACTATTCCAATGCCGACAGGCTTTAATATTTTAAGCTATTTCGGCTTGGCATAATAAAATAATAATTTTAGAAAGAGGTAATTAAAATGAAAAAAATTGCATTATTGCTTGCGCTTTGTATGGTAGGTACAGCAGTATTCTGCGGTTGCGGCAGCAAGGACAATGGAGAGAGTTCAGCTAATGAGTCGTCAGTTTCTCAGAGCGCTGAATCATCAGACACAGCTCAAGATGACAGTGCTGAAGTAAGTGTAACAGGCACATGGGGAGTTTCAGAAATTATTGACGCTGACGGCAACAGGCAGACATTTGAAGAGTATTGTCAGGCTCAGGGCGTAACTCCCGAACAGGTAGGTGGTAAATATACTTTTAATGATGACGGTTCGGCAATATGTACAGTTGCCGGTGTAGATGTTGAGGGCAGTTACGAATTTGACGGCTCAACATTAACACTTACAACAAACGGTACGTCAACACCTTACACATACAATGCAGAAAATGACACCCTTGAATGTACCGATGAAAACACAGGCTCTACAAGCGTATTTGTAAAACAATAACGGGTATATATAAATTTGTTTACCTAAAATATAATTGAGTGAAACGGCTTAAACGTAGTGTTTAAGCCGTTTTTGCATGGCAGGTACAGAAGGTCTTGAGCTTTCGCAGTTTTGATGCTTTTTATGCTATTGATAATCGCCTGATTACTTTTTCAGATATTGATAAATTTTTAATGTATAGCCTTATAAAAAGTTATATCGCCGAACGACAAGTTTTCTTACCGGATTATTATTATTATTATTATAGTGTTTCGCACAGGCATAACTGAATGATTACAATAACTGCTTTGAAACATCATAGAAATCATACAAGGTAATTGTTGGGATATAACACAAAATATTTCAAAATTTATTGAATTTATTGTAAATATGTGGCAGAATATCACTATAATTGATAAGGATATGATTGAAAAAATAATCGGCTGCAAAATCAATGCTGTTAAAGATAAAAATCAGCGTGAGGATTGCGGTTGTATCGAAAGTATAGACATTGGAACTTATAATACCTGCAAAAACGCTTGCAGATACTGTTATGCCAATTACAGTGAGGAAAGCGTTAGAAATAATTGTTCAAAATATTCAGTAAACTCACCTCTTCTTTGCGGTGAGATTTCTGACTGCGCAATATGCACAAACGATTTAATCAGTGTTTCCATAAATAATAAGAGGGGTTGTTCAGCCGTGAACAACCCCTCTTTTAATAATAACAATATTACTCGCTGCTGTGAATGCTGTTACGCTTACCGTTTTTCGTGCAAAAATATATTACAAGCACCGAGATGATGAGCAAAAGCGAAGAAATAATAACACAAACGGATACTGCTTCTCCTGTTGAAATATTGCTTTCATCCTGTTCGATATAACTTTGTGTACTGTCGGTAACAGGCTGTGTGGTTTCATCAGGAGCAGTTTCAATATGAGCAATCACTTCCATATTTCCTTCATTACGTACTGCAAAAGCAGTCAGTGAGGTTGTAAAAAGTATTGAACATATTGCAACAAACAGCAAACACAGGTATTTATGTATTTTTATCCATTTCATTTCAGATAAAACTTGTGGTGTTAATTATTAAGGAACAACTGATTAACTGCGTTCAAATAATGCACTGTGGAATGTTATTGTACCGCTGTAATCGCCTGCAATATCAGAAAGAGTCTTACCGTACAGAGCGTTCTGGTTCAAAGCGAGTGTAACATCCTGTGTGCTTCCTTGTGAACCTGCCAAGAATGTACAGAGATGATAGCCGTATGATCCGGGTGTTACAGTTGTGTTTATCGGATCGTAACTGCCGACATTTTCTTCGTTAACTGTAGTATCATAAACATCATAAGCTATTGTGAACGGGTCAGCTTCAACCTTTTGCGAAATGTAGAACTGATTATCCGTTGCAGTGCTGTCCTTCATATAAACAGTTACTCCCTGATTGCTTTTTATATTGAGCTCGGTTGCCTCAACCTGAAATCCGTTGAATGTATAGTGGTCAGTATCAGTGCTTTCGGGCTGGGTAAGCGTACCGAAATCAGCAGTATCGGGAATTGTGATTACATAGCTTACCGATCCGGGATCTACGATATTTGCTTTTACTTCTGTTGAGTTTTCAGGAGTTACATCTGAGAGAGTTGCGGCAGATACCGATACAGCCGCAGTTGCTGCAAGTATTCCTGCAATTAAAGCAGAAATGATTTTCTTTGTTTTCATTGAAAACATCCTTTCATAAATAAAATTTTATTGATAAGAAAGCCGTATTGTGCGACAATCCTTAATCACTTAACAATTAATTTAAATTCCGATTCTGCGGAATTCAGAGGAGTTTCTTCCTCGTCAAGAGTAACGCATTTATACACCACCATTGCAGTGTATTCTCCTGCGTCAAGCGTCTGATTGAGCGGAACCTCTGTCAGTCCGTAGCCCGGTTTTATAAGCTCTGACTCATAAAGCACGGTTCCGTCCTCAAGCTTGAGTGTGGCATAAAATCCGCATTTATTCGCCTTGGGATTACCGATACTCAGAACTAAGCTTTCATCTCCTGCCTTCATTTCGGCAGTGCTGTAGCCGGGAATCTGAATACCTGCACTTTGCACAGCGGGTTCGTCCTCTATGCCTGTGTCCCAGCAGTCGGAGATTTTTCCGACAACACCGTTTGAGGGTGCCGGCTTCTCGGCGAAGAAACTGTTATACACAACCACTCCGCCGACAGTTAATGCCGCAATAACAAGTATTGCGATTATGATAATAAAGAGCTTTTTATTTGATTTTTCTTTTGTTTTATCCAATTTTGTTCCTTCTTTTTGTAATTAGGATTACTGTAAGTGAAAGCAATGCTACAAGCAGTATTGCTCCGCACATTTCCGAACCGGTCTGAATCGGTGTGCCGTTGTTATTGTTGACAGATGACGGATTTTCTGCTGTTGTTTCAACAATAGCAAACGACATCGGGTACGAAACCGTAAATACCGCCGTTCCGTTTTCAACAGAATCAGGCTTACAGAAAACTATGTTTCCGTCTGTATCTATACCTGCAAGCTGTATGTTTTTGCTGTCAACAGGCACTGAAATTTTATAGGAACCTGAACACCACAGCTCGGCAGGAATATAGTTGCCGTCGTTGTCGGTAAGACTTACAGAATATGTTTTAAGAATTTTATTTTCGCCTGCTGATGAAGATAACAGCTTGTATTCTTCGGAGCTCTCACTGCAAAGGTCATAGCTTATATTCAAATCCTTGTGCATACGTCCTTGTACGGTGATGTTATTGCCGGCAGATTTAACGGTGTTTATAAAGAAGTTCCCCTCAATAATCGGATAGCCTTTGTTAAGAGGCGGATTAAACTTCCACTTGACTTTTGATTTATCGGTTACGGAATTGAGTTCCTTGGTAAATTTCTCATCATATTTAGCATCGGAAGTCTTTTCTGTGATTGTATCAAACGATGTATCCCACGGAGTTGTTCCGAATGCATTAACCTCGCTCTGTGAAATGTAGAATACATCATTTACCGTTGAGGTTGCTCCGTTGTATCCGTTTTTACCTGCAATGGAACCTATAACATATCCGTATACGTTTCCTGAATTATATGAACTTTCGATTGTGTCGCAGTTCTTTCCTGCAAGTCCGCCTGTAACCGAAGTTGTTGAAGTTCCGACTTTACCGTTGTTTGCACAGCCGTAAATTGTGCCGTTGTTCACTCCTGCAACACCACCGCAATTTGAACCCTTTACGATAGAGGAGTTTCGGCATCCAATAATAGTACCGTTGTTTTCGCCTGTGATACCGCCGCTTGTTTCACCGTTGACGATTGAGTTTAAATCCGGTCCGTAGATTTCTATATTTTGTGGATGAATACCTCCGGAGGTGATATTTACACCGCTTGAACAATGGTCGATTGTACCGTAGTTTAACGCTGCAATTCCGCCTGCTGTTTTAGAGGCGGAGGAGAAATCACAATCGAATACGAATAAATCCTTTACTTTACCGTTTTCGCCGATTACCTCGAACAATCCGCCGTATTTAGGTGAATCAACATTAAGACCGAAAATACAGTAGCCGTTGCCGTCAAATGTGCCGTTGAAAGGCTTGTTTTCCGACACAGAGCCAATACCTTGAGTCCACTTTGCGTCATCAGGTGCTTTTATATTATTTTCAAGAATATAATTAGCACTGCCGTAATGTTCATAATCGCTTCTCACAAGATTTGACAGCTTAACAAGGTCGTCATATGTTCTGATGATGAAGTTTCCGTTATCCTTGTCAAACTCATTTGGTTCAGGCTTTTCGGAATATGTATTGGAATAACTGTCATTATAATCAAGGTAATAAACCGTACCGCCCTCAAATACGGGATAATCATCAGGAGTTTTGCCGTTGTCGATGTTCTGATACCATACCTGTGTACCGTCTGTTACACTATGATTAAGTAAGTATGCAACCTCACCTGACTTGAACTGTTCAGCAGTTTTTGTTGTTGCAGCTGCTCCTGACTTACTGCCGCTTCCGAATGCAAGCGATGATGAGGAGTCAAGGTAATAGTTGTTATCTATATTGCCTTGAGTGTAATTTCTCGCCCAACCGATAATTGCTCCGCAGTAGGTTGTGTTGTTGCCGTTGCTTACCTTTCCGTAGTTGTAGCAATCCTTGACGGTTGGGTTTGTGTTGTTTACATATCCTAAAATACCGCCCACATAAGCACCGTCTTTGGCTGCACTTACAGTACCGTGATTTGCGCAGTTGCTGATTCTTGCTCCTGCATTTGAATATCCTACAATACCGCCTATACAGTCGTGAGAATTACTAATATTCAAAGTGCCGTAATAAACGCATTTATCTACAACTGTATTTTTGTTATCAATACCGCCTACTACACCGCCGATATGCTTTAACGCTCCCTCTGTATTTGAAATATTCACATATGAAGTAACATTATTTATTGTTGCACCGTCAGCGTTGCCTACTGCACCGCCAATCATATCGCCATCGGCAGAGAGAGTTATATTTCCTTTAAGGGTAAAGTTCTTTAAAGTTCCCGATGTTTTTCCGAACAATCCGGAATATGTTGAAGTGTTCGTAATCTTAAGGTTAGAAATTGTATGATTATCTCCGTCAAATGTACCGACAAAGTTCATTATCGGCGACCATTCACGGCTTTCAAGATTAATATCCTTAACAAGAATACCCTTTGCGCCTGTATTCTGAGCGTCAAACTCAGCATGAGTGCTGTCGCCGTTTACAAGGGACGCAAACCAGAAAAGCTGACCTGCGTTACCGATTTCGTAAACGCCGCCGTTAAGGGTTGTAGGCTGATACTGACCGCATATTGTGCAGAAACCGGTATCGGAATATGTATGTGTATGCTCGGTAATGAAATTAGTCATATATATTCTTCTTGAAAGCTTTGCGTCAATGTAATTTGTCATTACTATACCGATAGTTTTACTGTCAGATAATGAGGTCGGTTGATTAAGACGTTCTTCTTTCATTAATTTTGCATTTATTTTTCGCGGTTGATATAAACTATCCGTTGCGGCTGAATAATTGAAAAGATAAGCGTTGCCGTTTGCTGTTAATTTTTTATCAGTCGCATCATCTATTGTGCCTGTAAAATATTCAAGTTTTTTATCCGCATCGCCTTCTCCGTAATTATCCTGCACATAAATATTACTGCTGCCGACCTGCTGAGCGTGTGTATAATCAGAATAATTATTATCATCCCATTTGCTTGCGTCAGGACCGAAAGCGTCGTATAGCGAATAGGATAATGATTCTGATTGCTCGTTTAAATTATCTATATATTCGTTGGACAGCTTCAATCTCCTGATAAATACAATTTTTCCTCTTACATTTCCTAATGTAGGAATGACACCGCCACTGCCTTTTGCAGGTCGATAAATAGGATAATCCTCATTCTTTATATATTTGAGAATATGATTTGCAACATCCTCATCATCGCCGAACGACTTGCCGTCAGCCTTTAGTGTCATAACAATAGTTTCCCTTGGGTGAAGCTTGAGAAAATCTCTTGCAGTCTGCATTACCTCCTCAAGCTCAAGTATAGCTTCCTTTTGGTTTTGGCAGAGGTAAGCAGAAAAACCGTGTATAATATTAGGGTCATCCTCATACTTGGCACTTGCGCTGTCAATTCTCATATCCCATGCTCTTACACCCGAATTCAGCTGCTCGTTCAAATATAATTGCTGACAGATTGCTAAGGATAATTGACTTATATCGTTGGTGCTTAGATTTGTTGCACCTGCGTCGTGTGTTCCAGGCATATTCACCTCAGAGAGATACATACTGTCAGGAAGCTTTGACATCCAGTTTCCGTGATTTATTTCATCATCTGTTGTATCTGTGTAAGAATTAAGCTCATCCTGATTCAGCATATGAAGTTCCCACGGAAAAGCAGTTTTGCTTTGTACAAGTTTAACTTCATTTTCGTCATTATTGTCCTTATCATATCCGCCTTCAATCGAAGCGTAAAGACAGCTGTTTACATTATAAATATAGTAAACATTCTGCTTTCCTTCTACGGGAATAAATCTCCAAAACTGACTGGCGTGTGTTGTTCCCTGTTCATTCCAAATGTGTATTACAACATCCTTATCCGAGCTGTGTTCATCTACACTTTGGTTGTCAACATCCCACACTAAATCACGGATAGCGGGATCGTCCTCTAAGGTTGTAAAGCTGCGCAGACGATAGGCTTGTTTTTCTTCGACCCATTCTGCGCTGATTTTTGGAGAAGTTCCTATGTAATACAAATGCAAACAGTTACCTACAGCACCCATATAATGATTCATATTGACATCACAATCATAATCTAAAGGATTAAGAGTAAACATCGGAGCGCCCTCTTGCGGACTATAAGCACCGTTTTTACTGCCGTACAGCTTTTCTTCCTTGCCTGTAAGCATATAGTCCTCAGTTGTTATAACCCATTTTTTTCTGTCGGCTTCATTGACTGTAACAAGCTTCGATTCTCGTTCAATCTTGTTATCTCTGACTCCTACATAAAGCTTGGCTTTTCTGCAGTATATATAATACGTGTTTTCTTCGCCCGGCACGGGGATAAACTGAAAATGCTGATTATACTTTGTATATTCCTGTTTTTTATCATCATATTCCAGTTTTTTAGAATTCTGATGAAGAACTTCGTTGGTATCTTGATTATCGCCTTCGGTATCAATCCAATAAGGATTATCATCGTTCTTATATCGAATACCGTAATAACCGTCGCCAACATCCTGTAATTCCATTGCGCAGTTTTCGCCGTACTGATAATCGAGATGTACTACGGCGTTGTGACCGGTACCGTTTCCGTTCATATTCCATCTGAAAAGAGAACGTCTTATTTCTTTTAACGGTGCATCTGTATTATCAGTATCATCTTTCAGCCATATATAATATGTTTTGCTCGTATCAAATGTCGCATAATTTGAGCCAACGCTTGCTGAATCATCGACTGTAACTGCAATAACGCTTATTCCCGAAAAAATAATCGTCAATGACAGGATAATTGATAACACTGCTTTTGAAACGTTAAAAAATCTCATTTTCATAGTAATTTTCTCTTCCTTTCATAAATTATTTGTTTAAACATTTTATTGAATAAATTGAAAATCTCATACATAACCTCCACTCTGCCATAGTATTTGTGTGTATATACTTAATATGAGAATAAACTTTTTTGTATCCATTTTCAATAAGCAATTCCCAAAACGACACTAAAACGGCTCAAAACGACATAAGACAAGCCGCATACCTCACCGTTTTCCGTTTGCTTTCAAAAAACATACGGAACAGGTGCCGATATGCGGCTTGCTTTAAATATAATGGCTATATTTTCAGTCGTTTTTATAAGGCAGTTTTCCGAAATAAAGCATAAGGGCTTTTTCGGCGTCGTTGCTGTTTTTTGTGAATTTTATTTCGGAAATATCGAATAAAATGCAACCGCAATGACCCTTGAAGGTCGGAAAACATATAACCTTTAAGTATGTATCAATTTCGGGACTGTAATCAATAATCTCCAAGATTTCTCCGTAAAGAGTTGCTCGCTCATAACTGCGAAGCCATTTGGAGTCCATATTGCTGAACAGACTGCCAAAGGAACTGCCGATAAGCTGTTCAAGGGATAATTTTTCAAGTTTAGCAAGTGCAGGATTGCCGTATCTGAAAATCCAGTCAACAGCGTGACTTCCCTCGTTGAATATCATCTCAATATCAGTGAATGCAAAGGGAAGATTTTCAAAACTGCTGTAATGCTTGCGGTATTCTTCCTCCGTTGTGGGAATTCCGTCTTTTCTGAAGCTGCTGATAATGTTCTTCTGCTTTGAACGGAACTGCTCAATAATCTGATTTTTCTTTCGTATCGTATATATCAGCGATTCTCCGTTGTTGAGGTTAATATTGTCGGATATATCGTGTATTGCCATAGCAGATACGATACATCCACGGTGCACCTTTATAAATCCATCTCCCAGCTTTTCTTCAAGCTCGGAGAGAGTCATTCTCGTTTGATAAATCTTACCCCCGGAAACATGTATCTCCGCTATCTTATTTATCAAAAGAACATAAAGAATTGTTCCGATGCCAATCACGGTTTTTCTGCCGTTTGAAACTACTGTGATATATTTTGTTTCCTGCAAATAAGACACCTCCGATTTTTAATCAGCGATAAGTTAATTATTTCAGACGTTCAAATTTTTGGTTTTTGTATGATATTAGGTTATTATAACATAAGAGAACAAAAGCATTGCGTACACAGCCTGCAAATTTGTTTTCTAACGAATCGTATAACCTTGGCGGTAAATACTCCGTTCTAATATAAAAGAACTTCTCGGACATAAACATCCAAAATAAGTATAACACATACCGCAAAAATATGAAAGACTGTATGAAGCAGAATCGGGTTTTATGCTGTTTTGGAAATTTCGTGCCACTCCCATTGTAAATGTTACGGCAATAGCCAATGTTCATGATATTACAGAAACTCATAATCTGTTGCGTGAAGACGATGAACTTGTGTACGGAGATTCGGGATATATAGGAATAGAAAAGCGTGATTTATTCAGTGATTCTAATGATTTATTATTTTTAGTAGAGCTGTTGCAATTATTTTTACATCTTCTTCTGTATTATTTTTCCCTAAAGAAATGCGAATGGTGCCTTTTGCCAAACTGTCATCTAACTTAATCGCTTGCAAGACATGTGAAATTTCTGTGTTTTTACTATTACATGCAGAGCCGGTTGATATAGCTATTCCCATTAAATCCATGCGGTGCAAAATGGCTTCTCCGTCATATCCGGCAAAAGACAAACTAAGGAAACACTGAATAAATCACATCATAAGATTGCTTGCATATTTCCCGTCAGCTTGCCCAAAAAATCCTCGTAATGCGTCAGCATTACTGCGGTTTGTTTGTGCAACCTGACGAAAAATCTGACGGCGCAATATGCACAAACGATTTAATCAGTGTTTCCCTAAGAAAATAAAATAAGCTTAAAAATCGGCGGTTTTGCATATTCTGATAAGACGGCGAGCTTTGCCGAGTAGCGTATCAAAGAACTGACGGCACAGATTTATCTTTTCAGGTTCGGTTTCGTACAGATAATTTCCGCTTTTGTTTTCCGTGCCGACAACATTGTTGCCGTAAATACAAGCATAGCCCGGGCATAAGAACAGTGTTGTTGAAAAAATCGTGTTTTTCTGTCCGTCAAGGTAAAATGATTCAATTTGTCCCGACGGATAAAGAGGGAGCCAACTGCGAGTTGCTTCGCCGATTTCAACCAGGTTTCGTTCGATATTATGAATGATGTGAATTTTCACGCCGCTTGTTACACACTGAATCATAAGCGACATCCATTTTTGTTGAAAGGATTTGTCGGTGGTAATCCAATCTATATTTTGGTCAGAGTATAGATATAAATCCTTTTCTTTCCTTTCTATGACATTACCCAGAAAGCGGAGAACGGCAGTTTGCAAGCCTGCCATTCCGTGATAGAGGGGCTGATTATCACTTAAAGCCGTTTTTTCTGTCGCTGTTTCAAAGGACAGAGGAGGTTTTATTATATCAGCAGAAAACGAGCCGATTTGGTCTACCATACCCACAACAAATGATGTAACAGCGCTAAGTTCTGCAACAAGTGCGGAGAGCTTGTAAAAGCTCAAACTCTGCCAACCGAACAGAGGTGTGCCGAATGCGGTGCAGAGCTGAAGGCAACGTCAAAATTCTGTCCCGCCTGCGGCAAGCCTGTCGTTGACAGACAGGCAGAAACGGCTGTACAGACTGTAAAACACGACACCAAAGTCACGAAAGCGAAAGATCAAATTAACCTGGCATAAAAACCATAGCGCAAACAGTCGAAAGAACAATGTTCTCGGCACCCGTCACCCCGGGCGAATTCGCTCTCGGCTCAGTCAGAATGCTTCCTAGTCCCACGACTATTGTTTCGGGCGGTTTTAATAATGTGCTTTTGTCGTTTAAGAACTTCTTTAAAACACCAAAATCATTTATCCCCACTCTGGCAATTTCGGCAGTATGGCTGATTCTCTATATCCTCAGAGCGTGTCATATTAGCCTGCCGCTGTCTCAGTTCATCAATACTATCACATTATATGGTGTAGGAATGAGTACCAATCCTCTGTATTTTATCGGAGGATTGGTCGGCAAGGGAGTATTCGCAAGCGCAATTGTTTCGCTTGTGTATACGTTAAGCGGAAAAAGAAGCAACTCAAAACGAGGCTTCCTCAAAATGCTCGAGGGCTGGTTAAAGAGCGCAATGGAAATGGGCGGCAAGGCAATTGGTAAGTTAATCGGAGACATCTGCGGATTTATTTATATGGAATTCCTGAAAACGAGTATGACAGAATCTGTTAAAAGGGCAGGCCGTGAGACTTTTGACAGCGCTCTGCGTGAAGGTATTAAGTACAACGGCGGACATATTACAAGGGAATTAATTAACACCGCCCAATGGGCAAAATCCGCCGCAAAATGCGAGCGAATCGAATTACTGATGCGCATTGTAGTCTTGTAGCAGTCAATGAGGGAGAAAGCGTAAGCGCCGGTGAAACTATAGGCTATATCGGTAATTCGGGTAATTCCTTCGGCGCACATCTGCACTTTGAATGTTGGCTTGACGGCTCACAGTATGACCCTGCGATAAGGTTTAATATATAGCCTGTCGCTTTTAGCCGATAATGACCAAAGATGTAAAATACCGAACAATAAAAAACAAGCAAAATTAAAGTCAGGTCGAAAAGTCTTTTATAACGCTTTTCGACTTGATTTTTTCTTTGTTGAAAAGTAACAAAATTCAGTATACTTATTGCATTTTAATATTTAATATGATAGAATTAATTTGTGAAAAATTGTAAATTCATCGCCCTATTTAGCAAGTGCTTTATTTCGGTAAAAACGCTCTATTAAAATATGCTTTTGCGGTGGTAAAATTTGTTTCACAGCAATCAAGGCTATGTTTTTTTCGTGTGTGGCTTTGGGTATCAATTTTTATATTTGAGGAGGAAACAGACAATGAAAAGTAAATTTAAAAAGGTAATATCAACTTGCCTTGCAGCGGTTATGCTGTTAAGCACAGCAGTGATAGCACCGCTGACAGCTACAGCGGCACAAACACAGGCTGTCATCACAGGTGAAACAAGCGGTGATTTTGAGTACGAATTACTTGATGACGGCACTGCTGAAATTACAGGCTACACAGGCAGTGCGGCAGAGGTTACTATTCCGTCAGAGCTTGACGGGAAAAAGGTAACAAGTATTGGCTATGTTGCATTTGAAAACTGCACAAGCCTAACAAGCATAACAATCCCCAACAGTGTTACAAGCATTGGCGAGCTTGCATTTTACGACTGCACAAGCCTAACAAGCATAACAATCCCTAACAGTGTTACAAGCATTGGTTATTTTGCATTTTGCGACTGCACAAGCCTTGCAAGCATAACAATCCCCAACAGTGTTACAAGCATTGGCGAGTATGCATTTTCCGGTTGCACAAGCCTAACAAGCATAACAATCCCCGACAGTGTTACAGAGATTGGCTATGGTACATTTGAAAACTGCACAAGCCTTGCAAGCATAACAATCCCCGACAGCGTTACAGAAATTGGCTCTGGTGCATTTTTTAATACCGCATGGTATGATAATCAGCCTGACGGTGTTGTATATGTCGGAAAGGTGTTGTATAAATACAAAGGTGAAATGCCACAGAATACTACCATCACAGTAAAAGACGGTACAAAAGGTATTGGCGATTATGCTTTTTCCGACTGCACAAACCTTACAAGCATAACAATCCCCGACAGCGTTACCAGTATCGGCGATTGGACATTTGAAAACTGCACAAGCCTTGCTAATATTTATGTTGACAGCAAAAATGAGAGTTATACAGAAATAGACGGAGTTTTGTTTGACAAAGAGGTAAAAACACTTGTTTGTTGCCCGGCAGGTAAAAATTCTTCTTCATATTCAATCCCCGACAGCGTTACAAGCATTGGCTATGGTGCATTTTGGGGCTGCACAAGCCTTGCAAGCATAACAATCCCCGACAGCGTTACAGAAATTGGCTATGCTGCATTTAGACACTGCACAAGCCTAACAAGCATAACAATCCCTGCAAGTGTTAAATATATTGACGACAATGCATTTGGTTACTACTATGATGATGAATACAATGAGGTCAAAATTGACGGCTTTAAAATCACAGGCTACTCAGGCTCAGCGGCTGAAACCTATGCAAACGACAACGGCTTTGAATTTATCAGCTTAGGTGATTTGCCTGTAGAATTTTGTCTTGAATATGAGCTAACCGATAACGGCGAAATTGTAATCACAGGCTACACAGGCAGTGCAACAGAGTTTACTATTCCGTCAGAGCTTGACGGCAAAAAGGTAACAAGTATTGGCTATGGTGCATTTTGGGGCTGCACAAGCCTTACAAGCATAACAATCCCCAACAGTGTTACAAGCATTGGCTTTCAGGCATTTTGCGACTGCACAAGCCTTGCAAGCATAACAATCCCCAACAGTGTTACAGAAATTGACTATTATGCATTTTCCGGTTGCACAAGCCTAACAAGCATAACAATCCCCGACAGCGTTACAGAAATTGGCTCTGGTGCATTTGAAAATACCGCATGGTATGATAATCAGCCTGACGGTGTTGTATATGTCGGAAAGGTGTTGTATAAATACAAAGGTGAAATGCCACAGAATACTACCATCACAGTAAAAGACGGTACAAAAGGTATTGGCGATTATGCATTTTGCGACTGCACAAGCCTTGCAAGCATAACAATCCCCAACAGTGTTACAAGCATTGGCGAGTATGCATTTAATTGCTGCACAAACCTTACAAGCATAACAATCCCCGACAGCGTTACAAACATTGGCGGTGGTGCATTTGAAAATACCGCATGGTATGATAATCAGCCTGACGGTGTTGTATATGTCGGAAAGGTGTTGTATAAATACAAAGGTGAAATGCCACAGAATACTACCATCACAGTAAAAGACGGTACAAAAGGTATTGGCGATTATGCTTTTTCCGACTGCACAAACCTTACAAGCATAACAATCCCCGACAGCGTTACCAGTATCGGCGATTGGACATTTGAAAACTGCACAAGCCTTGCAAGCATAACGATCCCCAACAGTGTTACAAGCATTGGCTTTCAGGCATTTTCAGACTGCACAAGCCTAACAAGCATAACAATCCCTGCAAGTGTTAAATATATTGACAACTATGCATTTGGTTACTACTATGATGATGAATACAATGAGGTCAAAATTGACGGCTTTAAAATCACAGGCTACTCAGGCTCAGCGGCTGAAACCTACGCAAACGACAACGGCTTTGAATTTATCAGCTTAGGCGAAGCTCCGACAAAAGAACCTGAGGTTTTAGGCGATGTCAACGGTGACGGAGTAATTAGCATTGCAGACGCAACAACACTTCAAAAACACCTTGCAAACATTGTTGATTTTGATGATGAACAGCTTGCTGTAGCAGATACAAACGGCGATGGAAGTGTATCAATTGCAGATGCAACCCAAATACAAAAATATCTTGCACAACTTATCCCCTCACTCGGATAACACTTAAGAAACCACTGATTAAAAAATCCTATCTGGCTATTGCAGTCAGATAGGATTTTACTTTATGGAAATTGCTCGGCTGCAGTCGGAAACAAAACCTGTTTAGAGTTTTTTATCATTCTTTTAAACTCCTTTCTTTAATATTTAGACACAGTTTTCTCTGTGCTATGGTTAAAGTATGAAATATAGGAGAGAAAAAACAGAAGAGGTCTCCTATTAGGAGACCTCTTGGTTAATATGTTTACTCGTAATTATCCCAATCAATTTCATCGCTTAAAAAAAGTTGTTCAACTGTATAGTAACCGGGGTATTTTTCGCTTTCATATACAGCGACTGCGAGGTAATCGAAACATGAATCTATAATGTTCTGTCTGTGTCCCTCTGAATTCATAAATCCTTTTACGACAGTTTCAGCATCATTGAAATATCTGGCACAATTTTCGCCTGCATACCTATCATTTAGCACAGGAATTCCCAAGTCTTCAATCGCAGTAAAACAACTTCTTCCATCAGGTCTCTTATGAGAAAAAAGAGTATCTATTTCTTTTGCTCTTGTTTTAGCAGCTTCATAGTAGAAATCGCCGAATTTAAGTTCTTTACGACCTAACTTTACACGCTCCACATTAACCAGTCTTAAAATTTCCAGTTCCATCTCGTTTGGTGTTACTGTTTCTGGTTTAGTTGTCGGTTCCGTTGGTTTTGTTGTGGGTTGTGTGGGTGCTGTTGTAGGTTCTGTCGGGTCGGGTTGATTTGCAGGAAAATCACTTATTATTCCTGCAAGGTATTTTTGAAGATAAGTTGCATCAGCAATTGAAATACTGCCGTTTCCGTCTGTATCTGCACAGATGTGTGCTTCATCATCTAAATCAATAATATAAGCAAGATATTTTTGAATGTCGGTTGCATCTGCAATGCTGACAGCACCGTCGTTATTTACATCTCCTATCAACCTTTTTTCGGTTGCGGCAGAAACCATTGTAATACTGCTGACAGCAATAATTCCTGTTAAGATAACGGCAAGTATCTTTTTCATATTTTTATCCCCTTTTTCTCCTCATTTAAGTGTAAATTGTGGTTATTTGTAATAATTATATCACTATATTCTGACAGGAGTCAATACTAATAATCAGGAGATAAATATAATTGCTGAAAAACTTATGAAATTATCAAATAAAGAGTTTGAAATCGTCAGCGATTTAATTGATTATATGGAAGATAAAAAATGAATACTAAAAATAAAACTGCTTCGCTGGTTAAACAGTAAAGCAGTTTTGTTTTTCTATTATTTATCGTGTGGGAGTAATTCTAGATGATGATTACATCGTTTCGGTGAAAATAATATAAAGACTGCCGACGAGATTTTTGTTCAGCGGTGTCTAAACTATGCCTTATTTCAATAATCAGATCTGCATTTATCACGCCATTGACGGGGTGAAATGCCATATGTGTTTTTAAATGCTCTGGAGAAGTGGAGCTGGTCGTTATATCCCACAGCACAGCTTATTTCTCTGATTGAGAGTTGGGAGTGTTCCAAAAGCTCGGTTGCCTTAGTCATTCGGAAACGCATAAGAAATTCCTGCGGTGTTTTTCCGAATTCTTCTTTAAACTTCTTTCCAAAATAGTTTCTGTTAAGTCCGCAGTTTTCAGCAATGTCTTCAACAGAAATATCTTTTTGATAATTCAGCTCAATAAATTTGATTGCTTCACTGATATAATAATGACTCGAATTATTCTTTCTTTTGTTTTGCGATTTGCTTGTAGCTACGGAGCGAGTAAAGTAATCAAGAAATAAATAAAGATGCCCGATAAGATGCAGTGGAGCAGCTTCCTTGTGAGCGATAATGTAAATCATTTCGTCTAATGCGTGTTCACGCAGCTCAATTGATAACGGATGGTATATAGGCTTGTCTTGCGATAATCCGGTTGCATTGATAGCAGCTTTTGCCTGAAATCCATCGAATTCAAGCCAAATATATTCCCAAGGCTCGTCGTTATCGGCTATATATGTAGATATCTGACCGGGGAAAAGCATAAAGCCTTCGTTGGTATTTATTTTATAGACGTCGGTTGTGCCTGATGAATTATTGGCATACAGCGTGCCCTTGCCTGATATTACGAAATGAAAAAGATAGTGGTTTCTTGCAGCCGGACCAAAGGAATAGCCGCCCTTGCAGCTCTCTCTGCCAAACTGAATCAGGGTAAGATCCATATAATTATTCTGTGGGAATACTTTAAATTCAAAATGTTGCATATGATTTATTAACCTCGATATATTTTATTTATGCTAAATATACCATAAAATATGCCGAAATGCAACTTATAAATTATAGAAACGGACATATTTGCAGATTTTTTACATAATTATGTTGCAATTTGATATTTACCATATGCGAAAAAATTGGTACAATTTATACAAAAGATACAGGATAATATGAAAATTAAAGGAGGAAATGCTATGAGAAAGACAAAAAAACTGTTGAGTTCATTTTTGATAGTTGCTATGCTGTCCTCGTTGATGTTGAGCGGTTGTAATTCAGAGGGTACAGATAAAATCGAAGTTGAGCTTGTACAGTATAAGCCGGAGGCGGTTGCTGCGTTTGAGAAAATTGAGGAAGGCTTCAATGAAACTCACGACAATATCCACCTCACAATTCAATCTCCGAATGAAGCAATGACTATATTAAAGACACGCTTTATTCGTGAGGATTATCCTGACATTGTCGGAATAGGCGGAGATATTAACTACTCAAATTTCCTTGACGCCGATATGTTTATGGATATATCAGATTTTGAGGGTGTATCTGATATTAAGCAGGCTTATATGGATATTGAGGACGAGCTTGAGTTTATTCCTACAGACGGTGTGTACGCATTGCCCTATGTAGCAAATGCGGCAGGTATCCTTTACAATAAGGATATGTTTGAGGAGAACGGTTGGAAAATACCGCAGACATGGACGGAGTTCACAGAGCTTTGCGAAACAATCAAGGCTTCGGGAGTTCAACCGCTATATTTTGGATATAAAGATACTTGGACTTGTCTTGCACCTTGGAACGCTCTTGCTGTCGGTCTTTCACCATCTGATACCTGCGCACAGGTGAATGCAGGCAAAACCACCTTCAGCAAGGAGTACAGAGAAACAGCCGAAAAGATAAAAACTCTGCTTGACTACTGTGAACCGAATCCGTACGCTTACGGCTACAACGACGCTTGTACAGCTTTTGCAAGAGGACAGTCAGCAATGTATCCAATAGGCAGCTATGCCGTTCCTCAGATTAAATCGGTTAATCCCGATATGAACATCGATTCATTTGTATTTCCTGCAAATGACGACGAGAAAGACAATGTGCTTAATTCGGGTGTTGACCTTCAATTCTGTGTTATGAAGAACAGCAAGAATAAAGAGGCTGTGTATGAGGTGCTTCGTTATCTGTATGAGGATGAAACAATACAGATTTATCTTGACGACCAGAATTCAATCCCCTGTAAAAACGGAGATTTTAAGCTGCCCTCAATGCTTGACGGAATGAGCAGTTATATTGAGGAAGGCAGAATGGCTGACTATCAGGATCACCATTATCCCAGTGAGATGAGCGTTGACGCTATGATTCAGACCTATCTTATGGACAACAGCAGTGACGCAACCGATAAATTCCTAAAACGATTTGATGATGAATGGGTACGCTATAACCGTGACTTGATTCAAAAGGTTCAGGACTATGAAAAGGAGGCTAAAAAATGAAATCCGGAAGACGATTGTCAAGCAAGAGCAAAACATATCTTGGTATGCTTATCCCGGTAGTAATTCTGTTCTTTGCGTTTAATACTTTGCCGCTTATAATCGGTGCTTTCTACAGTTTCACAAACTACAGAGGCTACGGCAGCTGGGATTTTGTAGGTTTAAGAAATTACTTTGATTTGTTTACAGATTCAAGGGTATGGAATTCTTATTTATTTACATTTAAATATGCGATTGTAGGAACAATACTTGTAAATGTTATCAGCCTTCTTATGGGACTTGCATTAAACAGCAAGATTCGATTTAAAAGCACATTAAGAGGTATCTACTTCGTTCCGAACATTCTCGGAGGATTGATTATAGGTTACATTTTCAGCTTCATTTTTACATACATTATTCCTGCTGTCGGTGAAACCTTCAACATTGAGTGGATTCAGAACAGTATTCTTGCAGATGAGCGATTTGCCTGGATAGGTGTTCTTATTGTCGGTGTATGGCAGGCGGTTGCTATGAATACGATTATTTATATTTCCGGCTTGCAGACCATTCCCGAGGATGTGTATGAGGCTTCAAGGATTGACGGTGCAGGAAAATTTCTTACATTCAGAAAGATAACGCTACCGCTTTTGATGCCGTTTATCTCAATAAATCTTGTTTTAAGTACAAAGAATATGCTTATGGTTTTCGACCAGATTATGTCCTTGACCAAGGGCGGACCTGCACAGAGTACCGAATCAATATCCTACCTGATTTACAGAAACGGAATGGATGCCGGTCAGTTTGGCTTCCAAAGTGCAAATGCGGTAATATTCTTTATTCTTATTGTAACAATTTCTGTTATTCAGATGAGAATGACAGGTAAAAAGGAGGAACAGCTATGAGGAGACTGAAAAAGAAACAGGGAACTAACTGGTTTTTGACCTTTGTGCTTATATTAGGCTGTCTTACAGTTCTGTTTCCTCTTTATATGACGGTTATTATCGCCTTTAAAAATCCTTCGGAAATGACAAACGATGTTGCCGGTGCGTTAGCTCCGCCGAGCAACTGGAGCCTTGATAACTTTGCAGAGGCGATGAGAGTAACAAACTTCTGGAGCGCACTTGCAAACAGCCTTTTTATTACAGGTATTACAATAGTATTATCTATTCTTATTCATTCCATAGCAGGCTATGTTATAGGCAGAAATATGAGAAGAAAAAAGGGCTATAAGTTAGTTTATTTCTACATAGTAAGCGGTATGTTTGTTCCGTTTGCAATCCTTATGATGCCTCTTGTAAAGGAAACGGCACAAATCGGACTTGCAAATCCTATCGGTGTAATTCTCCTTTATCTTGTTTTCTATATGCCTATGAATGTTATGCTATACAGCGGCTATCTAAAGAATATTCCTCTTGCTATGGAGGAAGCGGCTGAAATCGACGGCGCTTCTACCTGGAAAACATATTGGACGGTTATTTTCCCGATGATGAAGCCTATGCACGCTACAGTGGCAGTGCTTACGGCATTGGGTACATGGAACGATGTAATGACGCCTCTCGTTATTATGTCAGGGTCGCAGAATACAACGCTTCCGCTTGCACAGCTTAATTTCCAGACGCAATTCGGAACAAACTACAATCTTGCATTTGCATCATATCTGTTATCGTTAATTCCTATTCTTATATTCTATGTAGTATGCCAGAAGCAGATTATCGGCGGAGTTGCAAACGGTGCAGTAAAGGGTTAGTAAAAAGGGGAGAAGTTTTAAAGCTTCTCCCATTGAACTAATATGAAACAATAAGGAGAAAATATTATGGCTATCAGAGTTACACAACAGGGCAGAAATTTTTATTTGGAAACACTTCGCTCTATGTATCAGATAAAGGCAGACAAGTACGGAGTGCTTAAGCATATATGGTACGGTTCACGCACGGATTGCGATATGGAATATCTGCTTGATTATCCAGATGTCGGTTTCTCGGGGAATATTTACGAAGCAGAGAACGAAAGAGAATATTCTCTTGATACAATGCCCCTTGAATACTCCTGCAAAGGAATCGGAGATTACAGAATTCCGGCGGCGGCAATCACTCACTCAAACGGAAGTGACGCCCTTGATTTGCGTTTTGACGGTTACGAAATCAAAAAGGGAAAGTATGAAATTTCAGGGTTGCCGGCGGTTTACGCTGATGAAGATGAAGCTGAAACACTCGAAATATATCTCAAGGATACTTCGTCGGATATTCGTGTCATTCTAAAGTACGGCGTACTTGAGAAGAAGGACATAATTACCAGAAGTGCGATTTTCGTCAATATGGGTGACGCTCCGTGTAAAATTACAAAGGCATTCAGCTTGTGTTTGGATATTCCTCACGGCGATTGGGATTGGGTGCATTTTCACGGTCGTCACACAATGGAGAGATTAGTTGAACGCAGAAAGCTGTTTCACGGTGTTCAGGAAAGCTCAAGCAACAGAGGGACTTCAAGCCACCAGCAAAACCCTTCTGTTCTGCTTTGCAGTAACGATTGTACGGAAACAAGCGGAGAGTGTATAGGTGCGTTACTTGTTTACAGTGGTTCTTTTCAGACGAAAATTGAGCTTACTCAGCTTAATCAGGTGCGTATGCTTATGGGTATAAACAGCGAGTGCTTCAACTGGGAGTTAAAGCCGAATGAGCAGTTTAGTACACCCGAGGTTATATTGTCTTATAGCGACAGCGGTATGGAAACGCTTTCACATAATTTTCATAAGGTAATAAGAAACAACATTTGCAGAGGTGAATATAAGCTGTCCGAGCGTCCCGTACTTATTAACAACTGGGAAGCTACCTACTTTGATTTCAATGAGGAACGCTTGGAGAACATTGCAAAGGAAGCGTCAAAGCTCGGCGTTGATATGTTTGTAATGGATGACGGATGGTTTGGAAAAAGAGACAGCGATACATCCGGTCTTGGCGACTGGTTTGTAAATGAAGCAAAACTAAAAGGCGGCTTGAACACTCTGGTTGAAAAGGTCAAGTCCTACGGTATGAAGTTCGGCATATGGTTTGAGCCTGAAATGGTGTCCGAGGACAGCGAGCTTTACAGAGCTCACCCTGACTGGGCGATTAAGATTCCAAACAGAAAGCCGACAAGAGGCCGTTATCAGCTTGTTCTTGATATGACCCGTAAGGATGTTCGTGACTGTTTATTCAAGGTTATCAGCGAAGTGTTGAGCAGTGCCGATATTTCGTATGTGAAGTGGGATATGAACCGCAGTATCTGCGATTGGTACAGCGCAGAGCTTCCTGCTGAAAATATGGGAGAAATGCAACACAGATATGTACTGGGATTGTATGAACTTTTGGACAGGCTTACGACTGAATTTCCGCACATTCTCTTTGAGGGTTGCAGTGGCGGCGGCGGTCGTTTTGATGCAGGCATACTTTACTATTGCCCACAGATTTGGTGCAGTGATGATACCGATGCATACGAGAGGACGAAGATTCAGTACGGAACCTCATTTTTCTATCCCATATCAACAATCGGTTCTCACGTTTCAATTGTACCAAACCATCAGACAGGCAGAATTACTCCTTTTGAAACAAGAGCAGTTACGGCTATGAGCGGCAGCTTTGGCTATGAGCTTGACTTGAACATGCTTTCGGAAGAAGAAAAAAATGCGGTTATCGAGCAGAATAAACGCTTTAAAAAATACGGCCCGTTAATTCATAACGGCAGATACTACAGACTCAGCAATCCTATGACGGATAAATTTGCAATCTGGTCGTTTGTGTCTGAAAATTCCGGTGAGGTACTTGTTCACGGAATGATATTCCGAACAGAGCCTAATATGACAAGATATGCCGTAAAGCTGCGTGGATTGATTCCTGATAAGAAATATGCTGTTGACGGTGATAACACAATTTATACAGGAAAGGCATTAATGGAAGGCGGTATCCTTCTTCCGAAGCCTTGGGGAGATTTCTTCCCGATTGAACTGCATCTCAAAGAAGTATAATTATACGGAACGGAGAATACAATATGAAACCACAAGCTTTTATTGATAGACTAAACAGCGGTGAATTTGACAGCGTGCTGAAAAAATTATACGGCGACTCAAAGCTTGAAATTGAGAAACAGAAAAAGCGTTATACAGAAGCGGTAAAAAGCTTTAAAGAGCTTTATCCCGAGCGTGAAGATATAAAAATCTATTCTGCCCCAGGCAGAACGGAAATCGGAGGTAATCACACAGACCATCAGCACGGATGCGTATTGGCGGCAGCAGTGAATCTTGATGTTATTGCGGTAGTGTCATTTCATAATGACGGAGTAATAAGACTGAAATCAAAGGGTTATGAGAAGGATTTAATAGATTTGTCGGATTTCAGCGTTCATAATGAAGAAAAAGGAAGGTCATCCTCAATAATCAGGGGTATAGCATCATATTTTAATGATATGGGCGTTGCTATGGGCGGTTTTGATGCCTACACGACTTCAGATGTGTTGAGCGGAAGCGGACTTTCATCGTCAGCAGCGTTTGAAACACTCATAGGTACAATTATCGACTTGCACTACAACGGCGGCAACGCAGGCAGTGTTGAGGTCGCAAAAATCGGGCAATATGCAGAAAATAAATATTTTGGCAAGGGCAGCGGTCTTATGGACCAGATGGTAAGCTCGGTCGGAGGATTTGTTTATATCGACTTTCTCGATACATCAGAGCCGATTATCGAAAAACACAGCTTTGATTTTGAAAAGGCTGGTTACAGTATCTGCATAACCGATACAAAAGGCAGTCATTCGGATTTAACCGAGGATTATGTCGCCGTACCGTCCGAAATGAAAAAGGTTGCAGCTTATTTCGGAAAGAATGTTCTGCGTGAGGTTGATGAGGAAAGCTTCTATGAGGCTGTTCCAAAACTAAGAAGCACCTGCACAGACCGTGAAATTATGAGAGCCGCACACTTCTTCGGTGAAAACACAAGAGCTGAACAAGAGGCACAGGCGCTTGAAAACGGTGATACTGACAGATTTTTTGAGCTTGTTCGTCAGTCGGGTGAGTCGTCTGCAAGCCTTTTGCAAAATCTGTATTCCTGCAAAAAGCCGACTGAACAGGGAATACCGCTTGCAATAATGATGAGTAAACGAATTTTACAGGATAGCGGTGCAGTAAGAGTTCACGGAGGAGGCTTTGCAGGAACGATTCAGGCATTTGTTCCTGCTCACAAAGTCAAGGAATATTCCGATGAAATGAACAGGATTTTCGGCGAGGGCAGCTGTTATGTTCTTCGCATAAGACCTGTAGGCGGAATTGAAATTACTGCATAAGGGTGGTTTTTATGATTTGTAATGAAATTCAGAAACTGATAAATTATTCAATAAAAAACAGGCTGATTGAAAAAGAAGATGAATATGTAATAAGAAATCAGCTTATGGACGCACTCTGCGTTTATGACTGGGAAGAACCGGAAGTTAAGGAAAATAACTTTGTAATTGATGATATTCTGGACAGGCTTACAGATTATGCTTGCGAAAACAAAATAATTGATGACACAACTGCATCACGTGATTTGTTTGATACAAAGCTTATGGGAATTGTTACGCCTTTTCCCAGAGAGATTATAGACAAGTTCAATCAGCTCTGCTTGCAGTCGCCTGAAAAGGCTACCGACTGGTATTATGATATAAGCCAAAAGCTTAATTATGTAAGAGCAGGAAGAATAGCAAAGGATATTCGCTGGCAGTATGAGTCGGAATACGGCACACTCGATATTACCATAAACCGTTCAAAACCGGAAAAAGATCCCCGTGATATTGCGGCTGCAAGAACAGCAAAGGCAACTGTATATCCGAAATGTCAGCTTTGTCCCGAAAACGCAGGCTTTGCAGGCAACAAAAATCACCCTGCAAGACAAAATCTCCGTCCGATTCCTATTGATATTTGCGGTGAAAACTGGCAGCTTCAATATTCTCCTTACGGCTATTACAACGAGCATTGTATTGTGTTCAATGAAAAGCATATTCCAATGAAGATAGATTCAGCCGTATTTGAAAAGCTGTTTGATTTTATAGATAAATTTCCTCATTACTTTGTCGGCTCAAATGCAGATTTGCCGATTGTCGGAGGTTCAATTTTAAGTCACGAGCATTTTCAGGGCGGAAATTACACATTTGCAATGGCTAAGGCAGAAGTTGAAACTGAGTTTTCGCTGACGGATTATCCCAATGTAACAGCAGGAATTGTAAAGTGGCCTATGTCCGTAATTAGACTGAAAAGCAAGAATAGGGAAGAGCTTTCAACGGCTTGCAGTTATGTCCTTGAAAAGTGGAGAGGTTACAGTGACCCCGATGCCGGAATTTTTGCTTTCACAGATGATGTACCTCACAACACGGTAACTCCTATTGCAAGAATGAATGGTGAATACTATGAATGTGACCTTGTTCTTCGCAATAATATTACCTCCGATGAGTGTCCTCTCGGTGTGTTCCACCCGAATCAATCACTGCATCACATAAAAAAAGAGAATATAGGTCTTATTGAGGTAATGGGACTTGCCGTTCTTCCGGCAAGGCTTGCAGTTGAGTTAGATGTACTGAAAAATGCAATTCTTAACAATGAGAACCTTGATGAAAAACCTGAAACCGCCTCACACGCACAGTGGGCAAGGGATGTTTTAGAGCGTTATCCTGAATTTTCCGAAAGCAACGCAGAGGATATACTTCGTTTTGAGGTTGGCAAGGTATTTGAACAGGTGCTTTGTGATGCCGGTGTGTTCAAGAGAGATGAAAAGGGTATAGCCAACTTTAAGAGATTTGTAGAGGTGCTTTAAAATGTTTGACATTACAACTGTGGGGGAGATACTAATTGACCTTACACAAACGGGAATTTCGGATAAGGGAATTCCGATATACAATGCAAATCCCGGCGGCGCACCTGCCAATGTTGCGGTAGCGGCTTCAAAGCTTGGCGCAAAAACTGCGTTTATCGGAAAGGTCGGTAACGATTCTTTCGGAAGATTTTTGTGCGATACACTACAAAAATATAATGTCAGTACAGACGGCGTTATTACCGATAAAAGTGCCAACACAACGCTTGCGGTAGTTTCGGTAAACGAAAACGGCGAGCGCAGCTTTGCTTTCTATAGAAAAAACAGTGCAGATACATTGTTGTCTGAAAATGAAATAATTGATTTACATCTGAGCAATACGCATATACTTCACTTCGGCTCTGTCAGCCTTACCGCTGAACCTTCAAGAACGGCAACAATCTCAGCAGTCAAGCGTGCAAAATCGTTCGGAGCGGTAATTTCATATGACCCGAATTACAGAGGGAGCCTTTGGAGCAGTTTAGATGAAGCAGTTGAACAGATGAAAAAACCGCTTGATTTAGTAGATATATTAAAAGTATCAGATGAGGAATTACCTCTTATCAGCGGAAAAACCGATGTTAAAGACGGAGCAAAATACTTATGTGACAAGTATAATATTAAGCTCGTTCTTGTAACTCTCGGCGCAAAGGGTGCATATTATCGCTTTAAAGATTGCGCAGGAATTGTTGACGGCGTAAGCGTTACGGTTGCAGATACAAACGGTGCAGGCGATACATTCTTCGGCGCATTTTTAAGCCGTATGGTATATATGGGAAAATACAAGCCGTCAGACCTGACGGAGGACGAAATAAAGGATATGCTGGCATTTTCAAACAATGCGGCGGCAATTACAACAAGTAGAAGCGGTGCGATACCTGCTATGCCTACTATCGGAGAGATTGACAGATTACCATAAATTGAGGTGATGAGCAGTGAATAAATCAGCTAAGTGGGAAAAGGAATTTGTTGAACGCTTTTCAAAACGCTATGATGAGCTGAAATGGCTGTATTGTGAAGTGTATAACAATGATATGAAAGCCTTTTCCTGGTTATGTAATTCATTATACGAGTATTACAAGCGCCGAAAAAGCTCATTGAAAAAGCTTGACAGAGAAAAAGAGAAAAATCCCGATTGGTATAAAACGAAAAATATAATCGGTATGATGTTGTATGTTGATGCTTTTGCAGATAACCTTAACGGTGTAAGAGGAAAAATTGACTATCTAAAGAAATGCGGAGTTAATTATTTGCATTTTATGCCATTACTGAAAACTCCAAAGGGCAGGAGTGACGGCGGATATGCCGTATCTGATTTCAGAAAGGTTCAGCACGAGCTTGGCACAATGGCTGAACTTGAAAAGCTGACAGCCGAGTGTCATAAAAACGGAATAAGCTGTTGTCTTGATTTCGTTATGAATCACACAAGTGAGGACCACGAGTGGGCAAGAGTAGCACGAAACGGCGATACTGAAGCTCAAAAAAGATATTTTTTCTTTGATGATTGGGAATATCCCAATAAGTTTGAACAGACTGTTCCGCAGGTCTTTCCGACAACAGCACCGGGGAATTTTACTTATCTTGACGACTGCGATAAAATTGTGATGACTACCTTTTATCCTTATCAATGGGACCTGAACTACGGAAACTGCGTAGTGTTCAATGATATGGTGGGAAATATGCTTTCAATTGCAAACCGAGGAATTGATGTTATAAGACTTGACGCTGTTCCGTATATCTGGAAGGAGCTTGGAACAAACTGCCGCAATCTTCCGACAGTTCATTCGCTTGTCAGAATGATGCGAATCATCACGGAAATTGTCTGTCCCTCCGTACTGCTCTTGGGTGAGGTTGTTATGGAGCCGTCAAAGGTTGTGCCTTATTTCGGAACTGTTGAAAAGCCTGAATGTCATATGCTTTATAATGTAACAACGATGGCAAGTACATGGCACACCGTTGCAACAAAAGATGTAAGACTTCTTAAACGTCAGATGAATCAGCTTTCCGAATTGCCGAAAGATTATATCTTTTTAAATTACCTGCGTTGTCACGATGACATAGGCTGGGGACTGGATTATGATTGGCTAAAGCAATTTGGCATAAGCGAGATACCCCATAAAAAATTCCTTAATGATTATTTTACAGGAAAGTTTCCCGACAGCAACGCAAGGGGCGAACTTTACAATGACGATCCCAGACTTGGTGACGCTCGGCTTTGCGGAACAACGGCAAGTCTTTGCGGAATAGAAGCTGCACTTAAAGAAAAGGATACAGACAAGCTTGAAAAATCAATTGACTGTGATATTATGCTCCACGCTTATATGCTCACGCAAAGTGGTATTCCCGTTCTTTACAGTGGCGATGAAATAGGACAGCTCAATGATTACAGCTACCACGATAATCCCGAAAAGAGTGTTGACAGCCGTTATCTGCACAGAGGAAAGTTTAATTGGAACCTTGCCGAAAACTGCGATGACTCAGATTCGCTTCAGGGCAGGATTTTTCGGAGTATTCTGAAGCTTGAAATATGCAGAGCTGAAAATGAGGTATTCAGAGCAGAAGCAGATTTTAAAGCCTTGGATACAGGCTCCGACAGCGTTCTGGGAATTTGCAGAGAATATGAAAATAAAAAGCTGCTTGCATATTTTAATTTTAGTGATAAGGTTCAATCCGTGTTTCTTGACGGTGTAAAAAGCGGAAGAGATTTATTCACTGATGATGAGGTGTGCAGTATTTCCATTGAACTAAAGCCATATGGTTTTAGTTGGCTTTTACTTGATGAATAAAATGACAGAGATAACTTCCGAAAAGGAGAAGCATTATGAAAATTCTTGTACTCGGCGGAGCCGGATATATCGGCTCACATACAGTTTACAGTCTTATTGAACAGGACAATGAGGTTATTGTTTTTGATAACCTTGAAACAGGTCATATTGAGGCTGTGCATCCAAAGGCAAAGTTTTACAAGGGTGATTTGAGAAACAGAGTTCATATAGATAGTGTTCTTGATGTAGAGAAAAATATTGACGCAGTTATTCATTTTGCGGCAAATTCACTTGTCGGCGAAAGTATGATAAATCCGCTTAAATACTACGACAACAACCTTTGCGGAACAAAGGTACTGCTTGAATCGCTTGTTGCTCACAATATCAAAAATATTGTATTTTCATCAACAGCGGCAACCTACGGCGAACCAAAGCATACGCCTATTCTTGAAGATGATCCGACCAACCCGACTAACTGCTACGGTGAAACAAAAAAAGCAATGGAGAGAATGTTCTACTGGACTCAGCAGGCACACGGTTTGAAGTATGTTTCACTGCGTTACTTCAACGCCTGCGGCGCTCATATCAGCGGAAAAATCGGTGAGGCGCACAACCCTGAAACCCATCTTATCCCGATTATTTTGCAGGCGGCAAACGGTAAAAGGGACCATATAAGCATATTCGGAACAGATTACAACACACCTGACGGAACCTGCATCCGTGACTATATTCATGTTACAGACCTTGCACAGGCACATATCCTTGCCGTTGAGTATCTGTTAAACGGCGGCGAAAGCAATATTTTCAACCTCGGCAACGGCGTCGGATTCTCGGTAAGAGAGGTTATTGAAACGGCTAAAAAGGTCACAGGAAAAGAGATAAAAGTAATTGAAGAAGAACGCAGAGCGGGCGACCCTGCAATACTTATCGCTTCAAGCGACAAAGCAAAGAATATCCTTGGCTGGAAACCCGAATATGATGATCTTTCAACAATTATAGAAACTGCGTGGAAGTGGCACAGTACACATCTTAACGGATATCTATCCGATTGACAAAACGACAATTTTCAAAATATTAAAGAATTATCTTGTTGACACATTTTCATCGTTTCGATTATAAGAAATAAATTCAACCGGCTCTATTTTAACATTAAATAATTCTTCTGAAAATCGCTGATGCAAGAGAGGCGCGGCTAGTGACATCGTGTTCCAAAGAACAAAATTCAATTGGAAATCCACAATCAGACAAAGGTTAAATTCTGGTGTTTGTGAACTATATGGGAAAAAGCATACGGATTTATATGAGGTGCATGTAGTAAGAAACTTAAACGAATTGGGTAATTCTGATTGGGAATTGGCTATGAAGGCTAAGCACAGAAAAACGTTAGTGGTTTGTAGTGATTGTCATAGAAGAATCCATAAATAATCGATAAGTAAATTACTAATGGGGAGCCGGATACATGGAGACGTGTAAGTCCGGTTCCGAGGGAGGGTGTAGAAAACCTGTTGCATATGCAATAAGGCGCCTTTGCCCTACCCTACGATCTGTTACAGAACTACACTGCAACAACCATGCTTGCCAACTCTGAGTTCGTGGCACTCCTTAAGCAGGCGAATACGGACAGCTCCAAGATGGCGGAGGTTATAGGGGTATCAGAGGCACAGCTTCGGTTCGTAACCAATACTGCATCCGGTATGGGACTGATTAAGTGTGGTTCAGTGGTAATTCCGTTTGATAACCAGATCAGTAAGGATACAGGCCTTTACAAACTGTATAACACCAATATTCACGAAAAGATTGTGGAACAGAAGAAAAAAGAAGCAATGTTGCAGGGATAACAGATGAAATTTTATAAAATCTGTAGTATAACCAAGAGGTCGGATAAATGTCCGGCCTTGATGATTATAAATGAGGTATTCCTTATGTTTAAGAAGAAACCACACAAGACGCGATATGATAAAACAAATAACAAAGAAACGAGCGTTTTGATACAGAGACAAGATACTATGAATGCGTTGAAGCTTTATTAAAGGTTTTTCAGCCTATTAGTGAGAAAAGATAAGCCAAACGGTAAAAGGTTTTCAGAGCCTTTGTCAACAGGTAACATTAAAATGCATACCCTTTTAACGATATCTTCTTAGTTTCGTTAAAAGGGTATGTTGTTAATTAAGCTAAAGCGTCAGATAATAGACAAGTATTTTTATCATTGGCAATGTTGGGCGGAGTAAAAAGTGGTGGAGCATATTAAATGTCATTAAACTTTTGCTTTGAAAATTAATGGCGAAGAGATTGAAACCATCCTGGACTATAGTCAATAAAGTGGACAGAAAAAACAGGAAAATTAAATAAAAAAATATTTTTCAGCTTGATTAGGTGACAAGCCGTTGTTATGAGAATGAGGTCTTAAAGAGTTGTAAAAACCATTGATGTACTCAAAAAGACTAAGTGATAATTCTCGAAAACTTTGCTGTGGGTTTTCTACATTTCCACAGCACGACTACGACTACGCTGCGCGGCAACGATGATTCGATTTGTTTTAACCGGTTTATTGATTGTATTGGAATAGTCAAAGGTATCTGAAAGGAGCCGGATTTATTTTGAGTTGGGAATCGACATCAATTCCCGTGCTCTCTTTGAGATTTGCGTTTCAATCGCTGTCAGACGTTCTTCGGGCAGGTTGATTGATGGGTGTCTTGTGAAAGTGAAATTCAGCAGCCTGCGGAGTTGAGATTTTTGTTTGCTGCCCATAACAGCCTTACAAACCTCGTCGAACGATACGCCGTAGGGAGGGGTTCTTGTTTTAGCGTATTCGCTGAGATTCGCCAAATCGTCTGTCATCGCAAAATTGAACAGTGATAAGCCGTTATCAAAAATCGGAGCGGGCTTTATGATCTTTCCTGTGTGATTGTCACGCAAAATACCGAAGTTTCCGAAATGTCTGTCCTCGTTGTAAATCACAGCATCGAACACCAGCATACTGCACAGGTCATCATAGAACGGTTTGCCGAGCCCGGCGCAATAATCAAGGGCGTTTTTCAGTGTTCTGTATTTTATAAGTCTGCTGATCGGCACAAAAGCGGTGTTGATATCCGTAAACAAACGGCATTTTGAAGCGAGAATACCTTTCCAGTTTTCAAGGTCGTATTCAACACAATTTAAGCCCATCGCCTTAGCGACCTGACAGGCGTAAAACTCGCTGTACGGCTCATTGCCGGTGTTGGCAGCGCCTTCTGTGCCGCCTTTGTAAAGATAGATACCGTCGTTCTCAATATGCCGCCAAGCCTTGCGGAGCATACCGTTTGTTGTGAACTCAGGGGAGGTCGAGAACGCCTTTTCTGCGCTACCCACGCCCGTATAGGCGACAAGCGACAACGCTTCCGAGAATGGGTTTTCAAACAGATTGTAATCGGCAAATCTACCATCAAATTCAACAGGAGTTACCCAATAGCTGTCGTTGAGCGACAAGCCCAAGCAGATGTCAATAATGCCCTTTGTGTCGTTTACGCTCAAGCCAAAGGCCTTTAGTATCTCATCAACAAATGCTCTGTTCTTCGGAATAACACGATTGGAAAGCCACTTGATAATACCTTTGGGAGTCAACTCCATATTGATTGGCAGGAGGTGCTTTTTGCTTTCGTCATAAGAGAGAACTTCAACAACTAAACCCTCTAAGCCTTTTTCTTCGAGGGAGAAGGTCACAAGGATATCGTCATACAGTTTTAGGTTATATATGTTGCTCATTTCAACACTCTTTTCTTCCAATAAAACGCTGACATCCTTGCCGAGAGCGTCTGTAATCTTGATCAATAAATCGAGAGAAAGGTTCTGACCGCCGTTTTCAATGCGGCAGATATTTGACCGTTGCGTACCGACCATCTCGGCAAGCAGCGCCTGTGACAAGCCCTTTTCAAGCCGTGCCTGCGTCAGTTTTGAAACAATTTCCTGGCGCTTGCGGATTATGCTATTACTGTCTGTCATAACAATCACCTTCTTTTATTATATGTTATCATATATGATAACATTAGTCAAGAAAAAATCGTCAATTCTTTGATAATCCGCTATTTGATGAAACTGAACAAGAGATAAAATGAAATGAGCGTGTAAACAAGAGTTGATTCTGCTTACACGCTCATACTATTATTCAATTAGTTATCGTTATTAGTAATTCTATCACAAGAGAGAAAACTTGACATGATTACGTTGATTATTCCGGACACTTTCTTAAGATTTAGGATTATTGATCTTGTGATTTGATAATTAAATGGTATAATAGGATTAAATTATTGACTCCCGAAGGTGACGTTATGCTCAAATCAGGACTATACGAACAAATCATAAATCAAGGTATAAACGAAGAACTGAAATCAACTGATAAGATTATCAGGCTGAAAAACATTGATGAAGGAGAATCATCAAAGGTTTTAGCACAGTATGCTTCTGAGATTATAGAAAAAGGGCTTAATCAATTAGGTGATGATAAGCTACCCGAAAAAATAGAGCTTATCAATAAAATGATCGAAGTCATTCGTGCTAAAACAGGAGACGAAGATTTTACGTCTATGTCGGTTGATGAACGCGCCGAACAACTGCTTGCATTGCTCGATAAAGAGAATAGTAAGTATGCCATTGACCAAAACAGTACCGTTATTCGTCCTGAGACATCTATTGCGCAAAGCTCACTTTTTACAAGCGCAGTAAACGAGCCACAACTATTAGGAGAATTGAAGAAAGAAATTGTCTCGGCTGATCGTATTGATATGATCGTATCTTTCATAAAGTGGAGCGGCGTAAGGCGTATCATCAATGAATTGAAAGATTTTACTGATAAAGGCGGAGAGCTTAGAATTATCACAACATCGTATATGGGTGCAACTGATGTGAAAGCCATAGAAGAATTGAGAAAACTATCCAATACGATGATTAAGGTGAGTTATGATACAAAGGTAACACGACTGCACGTGAAATCGTATGTGTTTTATCGTGACACTGGTTTTACAACAGCGTATGTGGGCTCATCAAATCTTTCGGGTGCAGCTATATCAACCGGTCGTGAATGGAACGTAAAGGTTACGAATAAAGATTTACCTGACACAATCAAGAAGATCAGTGCTACCTTTGAAAGCTATTGGAATTCAAATGATTTTGAATATTATTCTGAAACGCAAAAGGAGCGTTTAGCCAGAGCGTTAAAAGCCGAAAAGTATCACGATTCAAATGACGCTTCACGCTACACGGTAGATGTAAAGCCGTATGCGTATCAGCAAGAGATTCTTGATAAATTGGAAGCGCAGCGAGAGGTCAGAGGTAATTATAGAAACTTGATTGTAGCTGCAACGGGTACCGGTAAAACTGTTATTTCGGCGCTTGATTATAAGCGTTTTGTGAAGAAAAATTCTGATAAAAAATGCAGATTGCTATTTGTTGCCCACAGAAAAGAAATCCTCGAACAGAGTATCTTTACTTTTCGGGCTGTATTAAAAGACGCAAATTTTGGCGAGCTGTTTGTTGGACAGTATAAAGCAGAAGATATTGACAATCTTTTCATTTCAATTCAAACATTCAATTCTCAGGATTTGACTTCAAAAACAAGTAAAGACTTCTACGATTTTATTATCGTGGATGAATTCCATCACGCAGCAGCGCCGACATATCAAAAGCTACTTGAATACTATGAGCCGAAGATATTACTTGGTTTGACGGCTACTCCTGAGCGAATGGATGGCAAGAGCATTTTGACCTATTTTAATGATCGTATTTCAGCAGAAATCAGATTGCCGGAAGCGATAGACAGAATGTTGCTTTGTCCGTTTCAATACTTTGGCGTAACAGATAATGTCGATTTAAGCGAACTGAAATGGTCTGCAGGTGGTTATGACAAAACAGAGCTTTCAAATATCTATACAATTAACGAAGCGTATGCCCAGCAACGTGCAGACTTGGTCGTGAATTCCTTGCTTAAATATGTAACGGATATTGATGAAGTGAAAGGGTTAGGATTTTGCGTTACCGTTGCACATTCTGAGTTTATGGCAGCGTATTTTAACGCTCACGGAATTCCTTCGATTTCACTATCCGGGCAAAGCTCTGACGAGGATAGAGACAAGGCGCAGTCTCGACTGGTAAAAGGTGAAATCAGATTTATCTTTGTCGTTGATATTTATAATGAAGGTGTAGATATTCCGGAGGTAAACACTGTTTTATTCTTGAGACCAACAGAATCATTGACCATCTTCTTACAGCAACTTGGTCGTGGACTGCGTTTGGCGGATAATAAGGAGTGCTTAACAGTTCTTGATTTTATAGGTCAGGCAAACAAGAAGTACAACTTTGAAGATAAATTTGCTGCACTGCTTTCAAATACAAATCGGAGTGTTACCAAAGAAATAAAGAATGGATTCGTGTCTGTTCCAAAGGGATGCTATATTCAACTTGAAAAGATGGCTGAGCGTTATATTCTCAGCAATATTCGTGCTTCATACGGAAACACTGCCGGATTGATTTCTAAAATTGAATCGTTTGAAGAAGATAGTGGTTTACCGCTTTCTCTTGCGAATTTCTTAGAATATCATCATCTTGACGTGAGATCAGTTTACAAATTCAATTCCTTTTCACGCCTGTGTGCAAGGGCTGATGTGATAGATGATTTTGAATCGCCCGTTGAAGAAACTATAACAAAGGCATTGAGTAGATTATCGTATGTTGATTCACGTCGATTTATCAAATTCATCATAAAATTATTATCAGAAGATGTTTCTGAGTTTACTGAATCCGAAAACAGAATGCTGCAAATGTTCCATTTCACCATTTGGCAGAAAGAGTATCAAAAATGCGGATTTAGTAAGATTACAGATGGAGTACAGAAAATCCGAGAATGCCCCGTGCTTTGCAATGAGATAATTGAGCTTCTGGAGTATAACTATAATCAAATTGATTTTATCGACAAACCGGTTGATGTAGGATTTGACTGTCCTCTTGACTTATACTGTACATATACTCGTGATCAGATATTATCAGCATTAGATTATCTGAGCCCATCATCTGTGCAAGCAGGAACGTTTTTCTTGGCTGATAAAAAGATTGATATTCATTTTATCACTCTTAACAAAAGCGAGAAAGACTACTCCCCAACGACAATGTACAACGATTATTCTATCAATAGCGAGCTGTTCCATTGGCAAAGTCAGGGAGCAACGTCTGATACAAGTAATACAGGTACAAGGTATATCAATCATCAGTCAATGGGTGTCAAGGAATTGCTGTTTGTACGTGAAAGAAAAAATGATAATATCACTGGAAAAGCGGCCCCGTATTCTTTTATCGGATTGGCTGATTATGTCAGTCATACGGATTCTAAACCTATGAATATCATTTGGAAAATGAAAGAACCTATTCCTGCAAAGTATCTAAGAAAAACCAATAAAATGATTGTTGGATAATAAACAAAACGAATCTGTCCCGCTTACAAATTGTAAGTGGGACTTTTTGCGCTTGTCTTTATGGCAGGCGCTATTTTTTTGCAAAAAATTTTTGAAACAGACTTAAAAAATGACCTTTCCCATTGGGTATAGGTGAAGGGGCAAATATTTTTCTCGATAGGGTGTATATTTTGCAGGACTTTTTTGCATTAAGGGTGAAAGGCTTTTTGAAAGGAGGTGATGCCTACCGAAACAAACCTACAACTGAATAGCTGCCAAGCGAAGGATAAACCGCCACGACCTCTATGGAGCGAGCGCAGCCGAAAGGCTGACGGCACAGCGTCGAGCAGGATTGCCTGTCAGGAAAGTACGCTTTGGCAGTGCTGACACACAACATACAGTTGATGTCACGCTTTTTAAGTCTCACGAGCTGCTCATAATGCGACCTATGAGCGACGAAACGCACGAAGGAGAGTAATTATATTACCGACCGCTTTTTCGGACTTATTAAGCGTGACAGGAAAGGATGTCAAATGCTCATTGAAATTAAAGCAGGACAGTTTCGGAAGATCAGCCGCTTGGTCAGGCGGGAGTGCTGCAACTGTATGGACGGCAACTGTCTGTTGCTTGACGACGGAGAAACGCACACTTGCGTGCAGTTAATTTCCAAATATCACATCTTCTGCAACTATTTCAAGGACACTGTGCTTCCTCTCGACAAGGAACTGTACTGGGAGCTGATCTGCGGCAACGATTACAAGCGTTGTCAAAGCTGCGGCTCACGCTTTTATTCCAAGGCTCGAAACAAACGCTACTGCGACAAATGTGCCGACATAATCAAACGGCAGAAGGCAGTAGAACGAAAGCGCCGTCAGCGTGAGCGGCAGAAGCAGCTCCTATATATAAATAACTAAATAGATAAATAAAAAAATAACTAACCGAAAAAGAAGAAGTTTATCTTAACACACCTACCTATATGGGCGGCGAAATTTTCTTTTTTCGGGAAGTGGAAAGGAGAACCAAATGAACGACAATGCAAAGGTTTTTTCGCTCATTGAGATGAGAGAAATGATGATCGACACCTCGGACTATCAGATGATGGAGGAGATCGGAGAGTTCACCGGAACGCTTGAAATGAAAGCGCAGGGACACAAGAAATCCATCCGTATTTTCCTCACCCTCGACGACGGAAGGAAAATCATCACACCGATTTTCTGGTGGCAGACTTACCTCGTATTTTACTATATGCCAATCGGTACGAAGCTCCGACTTTTTTATTCGGAAAGTAGTCTGAACAAAATCTATCTGGAGAAGGTGGAAGTCATTGAATGAAGAAACAATGAGAAAAGCAGATTTCATTGTTGCCGAAGCAATGCGAAAATCTAATCGTGAAGGCTATCCGAAATTAACCGAGGAGCATCCTTTTTTGGAAAGGCTGAGATATTTTATGGCTGATAAGTCACACTGGCTCGGAACGGCTACAGACCTGCTTAACGCTATGAACGATACTGCCACGCCGCCGAATACCGTTACGAAGCTACTCAACAAGTTCTGCATTGACTTGTGTTTTAATGACGGCATAGATGTACGTTTCAGACGGACAAACCGAAAGAGAATCATCGAGCTCTATCGTTATCGGCGCAGTGAAAAACGAGAATAGCGTGACAGATTTGTTGACAGTTCAAGAATGAATGACAAATCTTAGCAAGCATACTGTTTTTACTCCCAACGGAGCAAAAACAGTGCAGCTTGTTAGGGAGCTCCCTAATACCCTGAACAGAAAGGAGAAAGAAATGAGTAACAGAATCAAAAAACAATTTTGGTTTACACCTGAGGAAGAGGCTGAATTCAGAAGAAAAGTTGCTTTGACAGGCTTGCCGCAGTCAAGCGTCATCAAAATGCTAATCAAAGGCTATGAGCCGAGAGAGCGACCTGACGACAGATTTTTTCAGGCGATAAACTCAATTAATGAAATGATCCACACAGCACAAAAGCTTTTGGAAAGGTCATATCAATTCGGTGTTGTTGATATGGAGACTGTCGAGCGTGAGATTAAACGCTGGGCGTATTTTATCTGCTATATTGAGAGCGAGTTTTTACGACCGGAGAAAAGCCCAATCAAGCGGAAAGCGAGGTGAGAGCGTTGGATAAATCAAAAGAGATATTTTCGGAGTACAGCGATATAGTAACCGTTGATGAGGTTATGAAAATGCTGCGCTTAGGCAAGAATACGGTATATAAGCTCTTGAATGACGATGAGATAATGAATGTCAAGGTCGGAGCAAGATATGTTATTCCGAAACATAGCGTCATCGAATTTGTATCAACCACAAATCGCAAATCTTAAGAAAGGAAGGCTAACATTGGAAGGAAGCTTAATAATAAAAGGCAATTATTACTATGCCAAATTTCGTGTCAACGGCAAACAGAAAATGATTGCCACGAAGATACCCATTAAGGGTAACAACAAACGCCGTGCAGAGCAGAAGATGAAAGAAATCATTGAGAGCTACAAGGATATCAACCTCGAATGCGACAATGCACTTTTTACCGACTTTCTCAACAAGTGGCTGAAAAGCATTGAGGGCATTATAAAGCTCTCAACGTGGGAAACCTACGACAAAACCGTCAACGGCAAAATCAAGCCGTATTTTGAGCCGAAGCACTACAGATTCAGGGATATGAAGCCTGAAACCTTTACCGAATACTTTGTGTTTCTCTCTCAACACGGCAAGTCAAACGGCAAGGGCGGTTTAGGATATAAAACGGTCAAGAATATCCGTGGCGTGCTGTCATCGGCGTATGAGTACGCCGTCGAGAACAACTACGTTAAGGAAAATCCGGTGTCGAGGAGTCGTATGCCGTCGTTTCCACACAGCATCAAGAAGGAAGTACCCGAGTACAACGCACAGCAAGTCAGGAAGCTCCTGCTTTACGCAAAGGAACACGAGAGCCATATCTACATATTCCTGTTGCTTGCGCTCTACACAGGGCTGAGAAAGGGCGAATTGCTCGCCTTAACGTGGGAGGATATAGACTATGACAAAAAGCTCCTGAACGTCAACAAGAGCAGAACAGGCAGCCGCAAGAACGTGACAATGCAAATCACAACGCCAAAGACAAAGAGCAGTAACCGCAAAATTCCGATAAACGATTTTGTGATCGGAGAGCTGAAAGCCGAAAAGCAACGTCAGGATGATTATGCCAAGCTGCTCGGAAACGGCTACGACAAAAGCCACGACTTCATTGTGCGCACCGTTCTCGGAAAGCCGTATGTCAATCTCAGCGCAATCAACCGTGTGGTAAACCGTCTGACCGAGAACGCCGGCTTGCCGCATTGTACGATCCACGGCTTTCGCCACTCTGCGGCGAGTATTCTTGACGACAACGGCGTACCGATTCAGGACATTTCCGTTTTGCTCGGACACGAAAGCGTACAGACCACCGAGAGAATTTATGTCAACCGTCGAAAGACCGCAAAGGCTGAAACGATTGAGACTCTTGATAATGCCATTAACTTGAACACCGCTTAGGATGGTATAAGTTTTGGTATAAGAAAAGAAAAACGGCTTCGGAAATCGCTTTCCGAAGCCAAAAATCACTGGCAGGGGCAGAAGGATGCCGACTACTCGTAAGGATTAGATTAAATCCACACTTATTATAAAAGAGCGAATAAAAACATTCAAATTTACATTTTGCGAATAAGATTGAAAATGCTGATATAATCATTCATACTCGTGAATTTCTGATAAACAAGCTTTTTACAGTTCAGAGTAATTTCAAAGCTTTCTTTGTTAAGCTCATTTACAACCTCTTTGAGCTTTTGTACAGAGCCTGCATCAAAACCGTTATAATTAAAATACGCAATTGTAATGTGGGGTGTCAGATAAGGATACGGACACACTTTAACCCCATTTATTAAATCATAAAGGATTTGCAGCTTGTTCCATTCTGCTTCATCGGCAGGCACAAGCGCAAGAACCATACTTGTGCTGACCATATTGATAACAAAATTTGTTTTCATTTTAATTGTCTGCGGCTTTTGCGGATTGGCTTTCAAAATCTGCAAAAGCTTTATTTCGTTTTGAAAAACCTCCGACGAAATACTGTCGAGATTATCCGACGCACTCAAATCGTGAAGCGTCATATGAAGCGTATTTTTATCAAGCCTTTGACAGAAACATTCGGGTGTTGACTGATAGAGATTATCAATAAACTTATAAAGCCTTGTCTTTGTACGGCTGTCAAGGTCAAATACAACTGTATCGCCGTAAAACGGCTTAAATGTGTTGTCGGGATTGACCTTCTCATAAACCCTGTTGTCGGGATTGAAAAAGCTTTCTCCGATTTGAAGTTCAGATTGTTGATAACTGATTCTGTTCAAAAAATCATTATAGTTTTCCATTATTTACATCTCCTAAATACATAGCCATTCAATCCCATGTGCTTCAAAACGCTCGGGTGGCGTGAACTTCGCAAGCATTTTATCTATTACTGATTGCGGGACAACATCTTTTCTGTTTTTATTTCGAAAGAGGTTTTCTGCGTAATCTGTTTCAAGGAAAACGATTTTAACATATGCGTGATAGCTTGTAAATAAGCTTATGAGCCTTGTGCGGATGTCGGGTGTGACGGAGGTAGCGTTCCACACAAAAGACCTTTTCTGCCGCAAAAGCTGTTTTGCCCGAGATTTTGCGATTCGAACAACCTCCTGTTGATTGTCTGTGGGTGAAATTTTATATTCCTTACGAATCTCATCAAGCGAAATCATCGGATAATCGGGATAAACTGTCTTTATCCAGGTATCCTTTCCTGTTCCCGGTAATCCACACATCATAATTACCTCGAATTTTGTATTGTTATACAGCTCTGTTTCGGGTGAAACGTTCCTGCCCGATAGATACGCAAATTCCGTAAACGGAGATGCAAATTGTTTCGGCTTTATATAGCATTCAGTTTCTTTCGCCAATTCAGCAGCAAGTAAAACATTTTCATCTCCCTTTTGATTATCCCCGGAGATTCTGCCGTTTGAATCCGCTTTAGATAAAATCAGCAAAAGTTTAAGGGTAAAGTCAGGCGCAAGCTCGCCGTTTGCCGCTGTTTTTATTAACCGATATTCGGGATTCTCTGCTTCCAGAACATATGGAGCAATCATATGATAGCGAACCAAAAGACAGATTGTTTCACGAAAGCTCTGTAAATCCTTTGTACCGCAAATACCATACTCCCGCCACAACAAATCTCTTACCAAATTCGCTCCGACAAGCGCATGATTTGGGGAAGTCCATTCGCCGTTATCTTTTCTGGTTGTGTATATTTTTCCGACATCGTGGAATAATGCAGCGAGGAACAGTTCCTGTCTCGGCCTGTCATCAAGAGCCTGAAATTCCGTATCTTCTACAAGACAACTGCAAACCATTTTTGTGTGAATCCACACATCACCCTCTGAGTGATACTTTAAATTTTGCTGTGTTGCGCTCATTGCGCCGGCATAAAAACTCATAACGGAGTTTTCAATTTTATCCCATTCAATCTGAAAATCCAGAGTTTTCGGCACTAAGTCAATCAGTTCTTTCAGTCTATTCATTATTCACCTCAAAAAGAGAATCTATCGGAACCGCTATCTTATTTGGCACAATCGGACGCTCCAGCCAATGTGATTTTGACGAATCAACAGTCTGAAGAAACGATAAACGGACATATTTCATTCTGTCAACAACCTCTCCGTTTTCTTCCACCTTGATATATAAACCTTCCATCAAGTCGGAGTTGTCAGTTTCTCTTAGCTGACGGTCTATGTCAAGTCCGAGCTTTTGGCTTTCTGCTCTCAGATTATTCAAATGATTTTCGGTAATATAATTTGATGTACCAAGCAAGCTGAGCAATTCCTCATTGCTGTTAAATACGCCCTGCTTTAAAACAGGTACAGAGCAAACGGGCAAGTCTTTAATAAGCTTGCGTCTTGACTGAGTATCAAGGTATTTTCCACTTTCTCTGTCAAGAATGTCAAACTCCAAAAAGTAGTGCGGAAGTGCGTCATAATAAACCGTATGCTTAGCATAGAGCCACTCACCGTACATTATGTAACGCGAACCGAGAACGCTGTATAAACAATCCTTATGAACATTCGCCCATTGTTTTAATAGATTGTAGTGCTTTTCACGGTAGCCACCCTCAAGATAATGTCCTCTGCTCTGCAAAAATAACTCACCGCTCAAAGAAAAGGAAACAGCAGTATTAGCGCCGTCAACCTTTTCTTCCACTACAATATACTTTCCTTTTATCGCCTTAAAAGGAATCTGCGATAAATCCTCATCCCCTGCCTGAAGTCTTGAACCTTTTAAATGCGGAGTGCGAGGATATTTAATTAATTTCATTTCTTCCATAATTCTATTCCTTTGCAGCAGTCATAAACAGATGACCGTTTACACCGTCAAAATGTAGTTTCTTTGCTCCTGCCGCTGTAAATATAGTCGTAAGTTTGTCTTTGGTTAACAAATGTATATGCTCGGGGTTGTTGTCGGGCTTTGACGGAACAGAAACCACAACATACTTTTGGGCAATTCTCACCGCATTCGTGATTGCCTTTTCCACTTCGGGAATATGCTCCAAAACTTCCAACATAGTTACTACATCAAAGCTATTATCGGGAATGTTCCAGTCACAAATATTTGCCTGCAAGGCGTTGAGCTTGTCAACACCGCCAAGATGAATCATATTCATAAATTCAACTCGGTGAGGTAAAATATCGAGAGATGTCACCCGGGCATACGGAAAATCCCTCATAAAAGGAAACAGGAACACACATCTGCCGCTGCCTACATCAAGTAAGCTTTCGGGATATACTGCTTTGAGAAATCCGAGCGCCATTTTTACACGAGGCAAATCTTCTTTTTCTTTGAATCGGTACATTTTCAGTCCGTTTTGTTTACCATAGCTTATTATTTCATCAATCTGATAATCTGCCAATTGTTCAAGCGGCAAATTGAGCAGTGCATCGCTTATTTTTCCGCCGTTAGCTTTTGCATATCCACGCACATAAGCCGCCGCCAAAAAACGCAAATTATTCATTTACTATATCTCCTTAATGTGTTTTTCTTTTAATATTAAGTAAAAATCATATGGGACAAAAAGATTTCCTTTCCCCGTACCGAGGGAAATATCCGGCTTATTCATACCGTGAAAATCACTTCCTCCGCTTTCCGACAGACCGAATCGCTTTGCGTATGATACGGCAAGCTTTTCCGTTTTGTCGTCATACAGCGAATACCTTGTTTCCATTCCGGCTAAGCCCCACTCCTTTGCGATTGGTAAAAATTCTTCAATTTTATCAGGCGTCATATTCAGAAACGGATGCGCCCACGGCAAGCCCCATAACGGCTGATGTTATGTTTCACATATTTTCCCTGCGTAATGTTGCACCGTCGCTGATTTCAAACCGATATCCGCCAAGCCGCCCGTTTCAGAAGCGGATATCAGCTTACCGCCGTTGACAGATGAGTGTCCGCATAGCCGCAGAATGAAAACGGATTCGGCACCGGGTTTGAAGGACTGTGAAAGCCGCTCTTGCCGGAACTCGGATTCTTTTTGCATTTTTCATATTGAATGACAGCCTGCGATTCAGGGGTATTCTTCAAGGAATCACTGCCTTGCTGTTGCGAAAGCCAGCCTCTGCTTTTATCTTGTATGTTCATAATTTTTCACTTTTGAAAGTTGTTATAGATTTTTAATAAAACGGATATTCGCCTTTTTTATCCTCGGCTTCTTTGTCAAGCTCTAAGATGTTTTCGGTAAACTCGTCTATTGTGCCTTCCTGCTGAAGATACTCAATAATTTCGCTGTTTGAGCCTTTCATAATAAAACTTTTAACCTCGTATTTTGAATTGCCTATCCGCGCGCCTACAAATAATCTGCGTGAATTCTGAGGGTCAAGCTGATCATACTCTATCCATACACTACCCGGATTATTGCTGACGGGGTCTTCATAGCAGAACGCCTGAGCACGAAATTTTCCCTTTTCCGGTACTTCGTTCTTAATATGATATATCATACATTCTACACATTTGCTTACAAGCTCACGGTTTTCCGCAAATCTTTCATTTTTAGTCATAATTTTACCTCCTGTAAATAATCAAAATTAAATGACGTTTCGGTATATATTTTTATTTGAGAAATCATAGCCCTTAGCCGCTGTGCTGTTCTAATAAATATCCGGAAACAAGCCCATTGAGGACATTTTATAATAGCTGTATATTACCTGATACAACGGATTATCTTTTGAAATTGAAGCCTTTATCTTATTAAGGCTTTTGGCATCTTTCACGCAGGGCTGTGCGTTTTCATTATGAAATCTGAAGATATAGTCAATTCTCACAAATTTACTTTTTCTTTCTGCTCTCGTAATCCTTTTTATTGCTTTAATTCAAAACAGACATCTCATTCTGAGTAATTTATATATTTGCCTGTCTAACAGTAAACTTCAAGAGGAAAATAACAAAGCAGGTGTTTTTTATCTTGTTCATACAGATATGTCCGAGGTATCCTCCTCAGAAATGTCCTTGTCAAGCTCCCAATTATTGTTTCTTGCAATTCTGTACAATAATTCAATATCCGATTTTGACACTTTGACTTCGTTTATCGGATGCATAAGCGTCCACCGTGCCGACCTCGGTTCGCTGTCAAGCCACGAAATAGCCAAAAGTGCTCCCAGCTCATCCATACCACGTTCCTTCATCAGAGATTTAGCGTTCATATTCAATATAGGCTTGTCAGGCAATTTTCCGGTTTTCCAGAATACTGCAAAAGCCTGTCGGATTTTTGGATTTGCTTTTCTCAATTCCTTGATTGAATGGATTGCTTCTTCTTCAGTGTAACCGTGTTCACGCATGAGATAAGATTTAAGCTTATAATACGGAATCTGTTTCATTTGGCTCAACTCCTGCCATAATTATTGCAGCAAAGGTTACTGCGTCTCTTTCTACAAGCTGCATCCGGTAGCCGTGAACATCCTTTTTTGCGCTTATGTAATGAGCAAAATTTGCCGCAAGCATTTGCCGCCGTTTATCGTCTGCCTCCCAAACGGGGTTTCCCTGAATCATAGACCATTGAACCGCATGTCGCATTTCATGGAACAGGGTCAGAAGGAGGTCGAAAAGTATTTCACGGTCATTAACTCTTAAATAGTTTATATTGATTTGAATTGTTTCGGTATTTTTGATATACTGACCGGAAACGGAATTATCCAAAAAAGGCGTGAATTTAAGACATTTAATTGAAAGGCAATACAGCCGTGAAAGCTCATCGGCTATATTGCCCACAGCATTTATACGGTCATTAACGTTCATTGAAAGCAATTCGTCAATCGGATTTTCGCCTAAATTATTTTTTAGCACGACAATTGATTTTTCTGCCATAGCCCTGTCAACATCAGTCATCAGTTCTTCGTCGATGATTTCTTTGGGAGGCAGATTTTCAACCTCTGTATCGGGAAACAGGACTTTGTTTGACAGGAAATCAGCAACCGCTATTATTGTAAATAATATTGTTGCCGTTAGTGGTATCAGCAGATTTATCACCGTTTTTTAACTCCTTGCTTTCAGAAATTTCGGAAAGCATTGCGCTTTTTTGATAGCGCTTGTTCATAGCTTCCTCTATACGATAGATAATTTCATTTTTTGTGCTTATATTCATACCTTACGCCTCCTTTTTCAGCGTACAATTTTGTATCTGTTGTTTTGTTCATACATTACAGCCAAGCCGTTTATATGCTCACGCAGGGTACTGTAAAGTATGCGGTCATAGCTTGTCATATTTTCTGTTTTATCAGTGTTTTCGATAAATCCGGCGGCTTTTACGTTGCCCTTTTCATCATATTCTACCTTATAGTCCTGTGGTGAGAACAGGGTGTTTTCTTCTCCTGCTGCCGGCTGGAAATTATTTCTGATAAGCCGCAGATAGCACATTGCAAGGCTGTCCAGATTTTCAATTCCGTCGCCGTATACGGTTGTGTTTTTCAAAACGTCAAGAAGAGTATCTTTCCATTCAATCTGATGAATAATACCGCATTCGCTGTTATTAATCCATATATTCCGCAATGCCATACTTACAAGCTTTTCGATATCTGCTCCGGTAACGAATCTCGCAGAATCCTTTTCTCCGACTTTAAAGCAAAAGGCTTTTACAATTTCCCCGAGGAAATTTGTGTTGAAGCAGCCTGAATCAAACAACTCTCTTTTCTGATTTTTTCTGACACGAGCCGACACCATTTCCATCTGATTTTTAAGTATTTTTACACATTCATCTGAGGTTGGCATATATACTGCAAAAAGAGCGTCGAAGCGACCGCTTCTGAAAAACTCTTTGGGCATTTCTGTAATGTCGTTTGCGGTTGCGAATATAAAGCAGGGCTTGGTTCTTTCCTGCATCCACGTCAGCAGCATACCGAACATACGCTTGAATACACCGGAATCGCCGGAATCTCCTGTTTTGCCGGCATTGCTGAAGCCTTTATCAAGTTCATCAATCCACAATACACAGGGTGACATTGCTTCGGCAAGCTTGAGTGCTTTATCCATATTTTTCTCGGAGTCACCAACGTATCGTCCCATAAGCTTTCCTATATCCATCTGAAGCAGCGGAATTTTCAGCTTTGCTGCAACCGACTTGGCTGCCATAGATTTTCCGCACCCCGGAACGCCGCACATAAGCAGACCTTTTGGAGCAAAAATTCCCATTTCACGCTGCATACGGTCGGATTCAAGCAGACATTTCTGTTGCCTTTCAAACCATTCTGAAAATCCCTGCATACCTCCGATTTCAAGCTCGGCATCGGGATTTTTCAGTTCAAGAATTTCTTCTCTCTTAAGAAGCTGCTCCTTGCGTTCTCTGATAAGCTTTTTGGTACGAGCCTCATCATATATTGCGTTGAAGCCGTCAATCTCAGGCGCAGACAGAATTGCATCTATAATCCGTTCAACCTGTATAACAGAAAAACCGCACAAATGATAAGCCAGACTCTGTAAATATTCAGGAGGCTTAAGCTCAGACGGATACTGATTCAGCTTTGCAATTATTATATCTGAAATTTCCTCAGAATCCGGTAGGTCAACATCAATAATAGAGCAATAATCATACATTTCGGGAGTTAAACAGGAAGGGTCGCCGTAAAGCAGATAAAGGCTTGAGCGTAAGGCACCGTTATCCTCTGAACTGCGCTCGTAGCGGTCTACAAACTCCATAATACTTCCTGTATAATTATCACCGTGCTTTGACTTATCCGCTGACATATGCAGTACTCTCATAATCGGAAATCTGATTTCGCTGACAGTTTTATTTTCAAGAAACACATTAACAATAGCACCGGAATCGTTATCTGAATAACGTACATACGGAATACAGTTTTCTTTGCAGGGGATATACGACATATCTCCGATTTCGGTTCCCGGCTTATTCATCAGTCTTACTACCAGACTGTCAGAGTAAATTAATCGACGGATAATTTCCTGTTCTTCCGTTTTTATAAATATTAACGGATATTTGCTTTGGTAAGCCTTTTGGCAGTCAGAAATCAATTTATCAAAGACCTTGCTCATTTTGTACCTCCAAAGAGATGACTGAGGGCGGCTACATTTTTTTTGCCGTTATAATAATTGTTGCTGCTGTATACTTTGCCTGTATCCTGAAGGATATAGTAGTCATTTCCGATAATCATTACTTCCACAACCGTGCGTTCCTGAATGACGGATAGCTCAGGAAAGCTGTTGCTCTGAGCAAAATATGTAGTACAAAGACGGTTGTTACAAATATACAAAATGCTGTTGCTGTTAATTCCCGACGCAAATGAAGTGATATATTGATTTTCAGCAAATCTCAGTATACGCTGCTCTCCGTTAAAAAATACATTCAGTCGGTCATTTTCTGCTTTTGAACGCTCTATGCGAACCAATCCGTTTTCAAAAACATCAGAAAGCACTGATATGATTTTTCCGTCGACTGCATTTACATATATGTGATTTCCTGACTTAATCCTTAAACAGAGTGTCCCTGTTTTTATGATTACTTCCACATTATTGTCTGTAGTTATCCGATTAGCCGCTTCAATCCTGTAAGTTCTTATACGGTGCTTGCCTGTGATAAACGGTTCTTCAAAGAAAGGACATTTATACGGCTTTGAATCAGGAGTCAGAACAACATTTGTAATTCCGTTATTATCGGTTGTCGGCAGCACACATTCCTTTCGTGTGACTGTCGTCTTGGTGTTTATTCTTTTAAAAGCCTCAAGCACACGCTGCTTATCAAGAGGATAATCCCTTAATGAATTTCCCGACAGAAGATATATGGACGTAAGCAGAACACAAATCTGTGCTTTTTTATCGTAAGCAGACAGATTAAGCTTGCACCAATGATAAATGTCATCGGAGATAACTGTTCCTTCTTCGATATTTTCTTTGGTCAGCATAATATCCCGCAGATTCATATCAAACGGATTTTCCCAAAAGAATCCTTCGTTGTTGCAGTCAGCAGGGGAGAGAGGGCAATCCTCTTTTTCATCACCGATATTTTTACACAAATATCTTGGCTTCTTCATAAGATGAGCTGTCTGAAACATACCGATACAGTATTTTGACTCGTCATTCAGGGCAAGATGACCGTGAGCAAATTCTATAAATAAATCACGCTGATTTAATATATCATACGGATTAAAATATTTATAGAACAAAATAATGTTAGTAATAGGTATCCCTTTCATTTTCAATACAGACATCTTGTTTACCTCACATATCTTTTAAAGAATCAACCTCAAAATGTGTCAGCGAGACTATTCCGAACGCTCTGTCTGCCGCTTTTCGCATTGAAGCCTTGAGCTTATCATCAAAATCTTTGTCGGAAGCCTGTGATTCAATAAGCTTTTTAATAAAGATTTCCTTCATTTTATTGACTTCTTCTTCACGTTTTTCCTTTTTGCTTAATTTGTCAATTATCTTTTCAGTCTGATCTATTGATAACACACGTTTCTCGTTTTTCATTATCCAGTTTGTAACGAACTGAACAATATATTCTACGGCACCTGATAAAATAACCATTGTGCCAAAGGAAATAATGTCAAGAATAACAATTATTGTTGCTGAGATTATAACAGAGATAATTGTAGAAATAACGTTCGAGAAAATGCTTGTAAAGTCAATTTCAGGAATCAGTTTATCCGTATCTATATCGATTTCATCCTCAGGCGAGAAGTATTCCTTGATAAAATCAATATCAAGTTCAAACGGATCGGGGTTAAGCTGATTATTATACAGCTTTTTAACCTTATCATTTGTCTGAGCTGTGAGCTCAGCTATAACATTGGTCCGCCATTCGGCAATGCCGCTTTTTATTATATCGGATATGTACTGTTGTGTGAATTCATTTTTAATTCTGTCGGTTAAGCCTTTTTTTATATCGCCGATGGTTATATCGCCGTTAATTGATTTAAGATAATCAATAATTACCTCAAAGGCTTTTTCAGCCATAATTGTTGCCGGCTTGTGATTAACGTATTGAGTGTATTTTTCAATGCCGATAGTTTCTATGCTGTCCTGAAGCTCGCAGAGCAGTTCGGACGAATGCATATCGGTTTCTCCTATTATGCTAAGCCCTCTGGCAACCGTAATTGAAGGATTTTCTTCGCACATAACCCTGACGCCTGAAAAAACATCCTGAGCAATTTTGGAGACAAAGTACATTGCCGAAGCTCCGCCTGTAAGGACAACAGCCTTATACGGCAGATTTTTGCTGTCAAGCATCTTCTTTATTTCAAGCATAAACTGCTTACAGGCGCCTTCCCACGTAAATTGACCAAGACATTCTCCGTTTTCGCTGACTTCAAAGTATTCGTTTCCCGTTACATGATCCATAAATTCATCTATGTCAACGCCTGTATTCTGCAATTCAACGGTCTTATACAGCGGTACTCCTCTTTTTGAGGTGCCGATGCGGATACGGTCGCCGTTTTCATCCGTACAGAAAAGAGTGGTACAGAATTTTGAATATTGATTAAGCTCTCCCGAGTAATAACGCTCCTTCTGATTTCTCAAAGACATATAGATGTCGCTTACCTGAGCCGAATCAACTACAGAAAAATCCAGTCCCGAAAGCTCCAGCAATCTTTTGAACATTATGCGTTCAATTTCAGAAGCTCCTAATCTCCAGCTCCGTTCTATTCTGTATTTTCCCATCTGTATGTAGGTGCAGTCTGCCGATAATGAACCGAAATCAATTACTATCACGCCTTCGTATGCGTTAATGCAGTTGAGCCTTGGGTCTAAATATGAGTTGTATATTGCAGCTCTGGATTCCGGCACCACAAAAACCTTGCTTACACCTGAAGCAATGCGGATAAGCTGCTTGTATTCATTAAGAGCGGTTTCATTAAGCCATAACTCGGATGACGGGCAGCCGACATACAAATATATTTCATCCTCACGTGTGTTTATAAGTCCTTTATTATATTTTAAAATATCAGAGAAGAGGAACCTGATAAAATCAAAAATAAGCTGATATACCGTATGCCCGTGATAGATTATATGATTTCCCTGCAAATCCTTCCACTCACAAGGAGGCATTTTGAAAGCGCAGATTGCATTTTCTTTTGCCATTGCCTCATAGCCTATACATACCTTCTCGCATTCGTAATGGATAACTGACGGTATCACCTTATTCTGATTCTTGTCTAAATTCAAAACGTCAATCCTTCCGTTGACGCTGTCTGTACGATAACAAGTTGCAGTGATTTCGCCGTGTCCGTTATCTAATCCGATAATAACATTAGCCATTGTATACACTTCCTGTCATTTTGATAAGCATACTTAGATAAGCCGTGAAAAATTATAAATAATGATATCGGCAGCGCACAGAAATCAGAACAACCGTCTGTTTTCTGACGCTGCCTGATATCAAAGTGTTTTAAAAAGCGTGACCGCTAAAAGCTTTCTGTCAGCGACTATATATAATAATGTACGTTATTGCGATGGCTCTTAAGCGTTAACCGGCGTCGCAGGCACTTCTTCTTTTTCGGTCTGAGAATTTTCATTTTTTGTCTGATATTCCGACTTAACTCTTGCAAAATATGATTTGATTTTTTCGTAAACGCCGATGCATTTGGGAAGAACGTGTTGAGTAGCAAATTGAGCAATAGCCTTAAGTCCTTTGACTATCAGACCTACTCCGCCCTTGACAATCTTCCAACCGAATCCGATTATCTTTTTACACACATTCCTTGAGGGCTCTTTAGCCAGTTGCCAGATTATGGCTCCGCAAAGAATAGTTAACGGGAACGCAACCATTGCGGGTAAGAACGCAACAGCGGCGAGATTGATAAGTGATCCTGACAGCAGGGTTAAGGATGCAGCAAGCATAAAGCCTGAAACCATAGCGAGCTTCTTGATTGTTTCAAGCGCAAACTTTTCCTCCATTTTGCCTTCGGCAACCTGTAATGCAATGCGCTGTGTGTCATAGGAAAAGCATACACCGATTGTGATTTCATCCAAAGTAGCTTCAGGCGGGATTTCCTCAATGCGGCCGTTCTTAACATTGATATAAGCAACCATTGCCATAATGATTTTTATATCACGATCGTTCTTTGCAAAATCAATAATCTCCTGAGTCATATTACCGTTGTTGTTGTTGAGCAGAAATGCAATTGCGTCAAGCTGGGCAACGCCTAAGGTGCTGTTGTTCAATGCCTCAATCAACTGATTTCTCAATTCCTCTTCAGTTTCCAAAGAAGCTTTGTCGGGATCAAAAGGAACCTGATTTTTCAAAAACTCCTCAGTATCGCTGTTTAAGGCAGCTCCGTTTAAGGCGAGTATTCCTGATAACATATTGTACAGGATAGTACAGCGTTCCAGCACATTTTTATCCTCAATCATTTTGTCAATGTTCTGTTTAAGCCACTTTTCGCTGTCCTTCAGTGCGTTTTCAGAGTTAGCAGTGTAGGAATCAACGACGGACTTAATTCGCTCTGCCATAACCTCACCGAGTTCGGGTTCTTTGTCGGTAAGACTTTTGCAATACAGGTCTGCTGCGATTACTATAGCAGGTACGCCTTTGCTTAGCTGATTGATTGAATGTTCTGCATCCTGTTTAATGGTGTACATTGTTTTTTCTGATAGTTTCATAACTTTTACCTCCTAAAAATTCAACCTTTCCGGTTGCTTTGTAAGTATATTTTACAAGAGGTATATATTAATTACAATAGGACGCCGTCCAATCTGTTCTGCTTTTGGATTGCATCCAATCTATTTATATATATTACGAAAAGGCTTGCATTTTTTGCCTTCATTCTTTTTGTAATATATTTCTATATAATATTCAAGAATATCGTAAACCAAATCGGGATCATAAAATTCGCAGTCAATGCAGGCGAGTATAACTCTATGTAAAGGATTATTTGTTGAAAAACTTGTTCCTACAAGCGAGAGAAATTCCACAGCTTCCTCCTCGGTAAGAGCAAGTCCGATAATAATTTTCATCTGAGTATCTTCACGGATATTGTGAAGATCTGAAATAAAGGTTGACCATACATCGGGACTAATGCGGGCATGTTTATAAAACTTTGCGCAGTCAACCTGTCCGTCATCGTGCAGGAATTCTTGTTTCTCTCGAAGCTTATTGAACACATAATTCACGGCGGTTTCGTCTTTATTCCGCTTTTCTAATGCTTCTTCAATCCTTTTCTTTTTTTCAGGATCCAAGTAGAGCAATGCCCCGTTTTCATTCAAGCGGGCTTTTGCCTGTCTGTAATTAATTTTTTCCTCAATCTGAATTATTACAGATTGAAAATCATAGTATTTATCCATATGCCTTCATCCCTTCTGGTTTTAGATATAAATTAATTAAGCTAAAGGATTACATTAGAACTGTAGAGAACGACCTCCGTGTTGTTTCCTCAGGATAGTACGTCTGACAGAACAAGTAGGAAACAAGAGGGGGTGTTCTCTACGGTGATAATATTAAAAAGTGCATTATTCATCAAAGCGTCTGACAATTCACAGCAAATGAAAGCTCATATAATTGTTGATTTGCCGTATAAAAGCATTCCATTGCTCTTCGGCATTGCTTTCAAAAGTCAGCTTAAACTTATATTCTTTTCTTTCAAGTTTTTCAGCTTCCGCATAAGCCTGAGGCACGCTTCCCGAAGGAACGTATTTTATGTATGGATAACTGCCTGCTGTAAGCAGCCTGCCGTAAAGGGCGTTGGCAAAAAATATATGTTCGCTGAGATATTCCTTTATTTTGTTTTCGCTCCAGTTACAGTCGGGCGAATAAAAAATCGATTCAACACGATTTTTAAAGCCGTCCTTTATAATCGGTAATTTTTCATTTGCAAGAAATATGAACTTTTCAGGAGAAACCCTTGGCAGCTTGCGGGGCATTTTATTCTTTTTTTCCTCAAAGCTTCTGAAACCCATCCAATCTCTGATTGAATCAATTTCATTCATCTTAATAACATTATCAGCCGCAACATATATTACCAAATCAAGAAATGAGTTAACCAGAAAATCATTTTTTAACGTGTCGGCTTCTGTTGCTGAAATGCCTAAGGTATCAATCAGCACAGCACCACGCTTCAGAAAATCGCTTTGAATAAATATATCTGCCCGCAAATCATCGGCAAATCGAGAACGTGTTATTTCGCCCTGTTCCTTTGCTGTAAAGCAATAGCTCCGGATAAAATTCTCTATAGTAAGTTTTTTAGAAACCTTTCCGCTTGATTTGCTGATGATTTTTACAGGCAGTTTTTCGTTTTTACCGTAGCTGATAATAGCAGGTACCGGAGTGGATGTCATAGGACTCTCCGGTACTACAATTTTTTGGCATAATGCGTTTATCAATGTGCTTTTACCGCTGCTTGTTGCTCCGAGCACGGCAATTTTGAACAACCTATACGCCGATGAATCGGATTTATTTTCACGGGATACCGGCTGTTGATTGTGGCTGTCCGGGTTGTGTGTCTGTTGATTTGTGAAATAGGTTTTGTTATTCATTTATTGTTGTTTCAGGATTATTCGGTAGGCTCTGATGCACCTGATTCATCAGACCTGTTGTCGCATGCAGCAAGAATTGAAGTGATTTTTTCGCCCATATTTTCAAGGTAGACGGTTGCCTGCTGCTGCAATGCCATAGTATTCGATACCATACCTGCAACAGCTCCGATTCCCATACTTGCAATACCGGCAAGTCCCAGAAAAGCTCCTATAATCTTGCTGTGTCCGCCTATGAAGAGTCCGGACCCCAACAGTCCGAGTGATGTGCCGTATGCAGCCTTTTGTGCGCCGCTTGCCGGCATTTTAACAGAACGGAAATACCTTTTGATCTGCTCAGCCTCTATCGGATAATCTCTTGCCAGATTCTCCATCCAGACTGTTGCCGGAGGACGGAGGGTGGAGTCAAAAAAATTTATATTAAGTATTTCGTTTTGCATTATTTCAGTAATCTTTGAACGGCCTCCGTTTACTAATTTTTCAGAGGTTGTTACAGACTTAAGGACTATTGGTATTTTGTAATATACTGCGTTGATAACATCATCCCAGTATAAATTAAATTCTTTTTGATTGTCATTCATCATAAACATTTCTTCCTTTCCTATTCCGACAGAATAGCTTCACAGATTTCTCCTGTTTTTTTAAGCTGACGCATAGCTTCGGCTCTTTTGTTTTTTAAAATAGGAACAATCAGCATTACAGCTCCTGCGGCTAATAAAGCAAAGGATCCGATTTGCAACAGACCGTTTGTAAAAAATGCGGCGACTGCACCTGCTAAGGCAATGACTGCTCCTACATATATTAAAGGATTTGTTTTAATTCTGAAATTATTAAGCAATGCTTCAATTTTTCTTGCTTTATCAGGTTCGGTCGCCTTCAGCTCGTTAAGAAATTGTCGTTCGGGGGGCACCAGTGTTTTATCACCCCATTTGGATTTCCAGACATAGTTATGAATGACGTTGTTTATTTCTTTCAGAGATTTTGCACGTTGAGCGAATATACAATATTGTACGCCGTCCAGTGTATCGTCCCACAATTTGTGGAAATTTTCCTGATTTGTCATAAGTATCCCACCTTTTATTTAGCTGTTGACAGCAGCTTGTATTTCAATAATATGTTTATCACAGATATTTATATTCTTTTTGTATTCATTTTTTCAGCTATCGGAGAGTTGTAATAAGGCGGCAGAACAACATCTTCGTCGGACAAAATGAAGATTGTACAATATCAGCCTGCATTAAAGCTATACGTGCGGATAGTAAAAGGAACTGCTATCTGACTGAAAAAGCTCTGCTTCTTAATCAGATAGCAGCGTTGTTTAAATATTGTCTTAGCTTATCGGTGAAACCCGGCGATTTGTTTTCAGGATATTAACTAATTCTGAGCTTGCTCGTTTCAGCTATTATTCTTGTTGATAAAATCCTCAATTTCTTTAATGGCACAATTACAGATATTAATTTTTTCTTCACAATCCTTTATGCGCTTTTCCGTTTCCTCATGAGTATTTGTCAGCTTCAGATTTCCGATTGCAGATAAGCAGCTGTTGTTTAATGAATAGTAAGACTTCATAATAATTTTAGCGCTTTGATCGTATGCAGTCTTAATCTTGTCGTCAACAGAATCCTTGAGTGCAGTTGTAGCCATAGTTACGAGTTCTGCGGTTAACGGAGCTATGAGCTCTGAAAGAATAGTTTGCCAGAATTGTAGTTGTGTTTTTCCGCTGAGCTTTTTAAAAATTCTGCTAAAGAAGCCGATTCTGACTGACGGCAGATACTGAGCGATTATTGATGTCCACTTATCTTCATTTGCGAAGATATCGAAGCTTTCGCTGATTGCTGTGCCAATCTTGTATTCAAGCTCATTTGCAATCGTTTCAAAGTCCTCGGCAGTCGGCAGAATAACACCTGCCGTTGTAATACCCGCGTCATCCATTTCCTGCTTGCAACCTAAGAATGTCTTTTTTTGTGCATACAAATAATCAATCATTCGTGAATAATGCTTTTTGGGAACATCTTCTCCTTCTAATTTCCATAGTGAGTTGCGTACTATAGTTCCGTGTTTTGACAACAGTTTTCTTAAAATCGGTGTCAAAAACGGTGTCAGTGCCTTAGTTTTTTGTGCGTCGGTCATTTTTTTAAAGTCGGAGTATTTAGGTAGTTTATTCGGAACATTTTCTAAGTACTGATTAATTATTTTCTGAAAATCCTGAGCAAAAATTGACAACGTCCTCTGAAAATCATTCAATGCGCATTTCTGAACGCAGAGTATCATATCTTTTCCGTAAGCGTTAGTTGTCTTAAGTACTTCATCTGAAAGCGAGTCTAATTTTTTGGAGATTTTTTCAAGTTTGTCTATTTTCTTACTATGGTCTTTGCTGATGTCCCGGTAATTCTTAATTGTTGCTCTCAGCACATCCATTGCTTCCTTAAAGCGTTCAATTATTTTTGTGGACTTGCGCAGAACAAGTGAATTATTGCCGGTGAGCATTTCATTTGTTTTAGCCTCAAGACTTTTCATAAAAGCTTTCCATGGGTCAAAGTCCGATTTGTCAAATAACACACTGGTTTTTTTCTGTTTTTTGTTAAGATTCTCGGCATCCTTAACATATTTCTCGTTGCTTCCTTCGGGAGTATACTTGACGTAGTCGAACAAGCCGTAGCTGTCAATTCTGCCTGCCAACGCATTTGCAATAAAAACATTATTGTCGCAGAAAGCCTTCTTCTGCTCAGCTGTAAGCTTACAGTCAACCGAGTCAAAAATTCTTGATATACTTTCAATCATACCTTCTTTTGAAACACCGTTCTTGTCGTTGCACAAAATAATCAGATGATCAGTGTCTACAACCGGACTCTGAACTCTTGCTTTTATACTTTTATCGTTGGGGTGATAGCCCAGAAGATTGCATTGAATAAACTCTACGTCGGTAGAAAGTAAGTTTGATGATCCCACCATATAAATCATCAGGTCAACCTTGCCTGCAATAGCCGCTCTTGTTCTGAGATTATCCATTTCGGTTGCGCAGGAGCCTAAGGTGTCAAGCAATACAATATTTTTATTCAGAAGTTCGGAATCGGTGCAAACAACAGCATATCTGTCGTTGTTAAAACGCTGGCGAGCAGGGTTGTTACCCTTCATATCCTCAGTGTTATAACAATACTTTCTCAAAAAGTCATCACGGCTTAGAGTAGTTGCCGGACTTTCATCTACGTGTTCTATGATAACATTTGCTACGTCGTTTTTATCGTTTGGGTATTTAATATACACGGGGACAGGGGTAGCAGTCATAGGATTTTCCGGCACAACAACATCCTTGCACATAGCGTTAACGGATGTGCTTTTACCGCAGCTTGTCTGACCGGTAATACCGATATGCAAGAATCCCATTTTAAGCAGCTCTCGCTCTAAATGAACGGCAGCGGCAACCGTTTCACTGCATTGGCTTTTGTAAAGATTGATTAATATATCCATCTTATCAATAAGCAGACAGCGTAATTCTTCACGTTTGGTTTTGTCAATTTTCATAATTTTACCTCTTTTCCACAGCAATACCGAAACGGGTAAGCTGTTATTTTAAAAATAATTCTTAATATGGTTATCCCTTTTAGTCAGCTAAACTATAATTTGTCGAGTGCCTCGACAGGCAAATCGAGTGGAAAAATCGGATTGTTTGGATAAAACGGTTGCCCGAATTATAAATTGATATATAGGTAACGTTTTTTGTGAGCGACGGGGGCGTCGCTCGCTACAATACTACTCAAACGTTTCATTTACAGTCGTAGGGACACTCACTCCGTGTCCGTGTTGACTATCAAACGCAACCGATTATATCAAAATTATTTTGACTGACAAACCTTTCCGTAGGGGACGGGTTCCCACACGTCCCATTCACAAAAATTGCGTTGCAATTTTTGTGCGGACACGGAGTGTCCATACGTTGACAGATGAAGTTAAGTAGTATCTTGCTTCGGAATCAGAAAAATGTATGACTCCCGAGATACCGAGTTTTATATTATATCCGACTTTTATAACGGACTAAAAAATTATGGTTTAGCTCACAACTAAGTAAATAATTTCAGCTGAGCTAAAGGGATAGTCAAAATTTTTAATTATTCAGCCGAGCAACTATCAAGGAGTGATCTGAGCTTTTTTTCGGCGTCTTGTGCTTTTGTTAGATTAGATTCAATATTTGTCAGGCGTTTTTCCATACACTCTTTTTCAACATGCTTCGACCGGCAGGCTTCGTGAATGAAATCTTCAAGAATTTCGTATAAAACTGAGTTTATTGCAGGGAATAAAGACTCCACAAACTGTTTATTAAGCTTGTCTGCATTTTCGTCAAGGCTTTTTCTTACATGCTTGTTGACTTCTTTTTCGTGCTGAGTTTTGGTTTTAAGGCTCCCGATTATTTTTCTTTTGATTTTGTGAAATGCATAGATGGCATTGCCGCTGACATCAAAAAATGTTTCAAGAATAACAAATATCAGACTGTTACAAAAAAGATATACAAAAAATCCGAACAGAATGCCTTCCATCAGTCCGTTGCCGGGATCTTTCAGCTGTACTTTTGTGCGGTCATCAACAGCCAGAATTCTTGTCGCAGAAACTTTTGTTTTTTTCAGGAGTTCATCGGGTATCGGCTCGCCAAACTTATTTTCATAGTCGCTTTTTATCTCGTTAAGAATCTCGTCAAATGCAAGCTGTACCTTAGGTATGATTATTTCGCTGCTCAGCTGTTTGGAAAATGTCTGCAATAAGTAGTTGTAATAGTACGGCAGATATGCATCGATTTCATCCTTGTTAGAGGTAGAATCCCTTAACTCCTGCGAAATGGTATTCTGCATAAATATAATGAAAGAAAGAATGTCATTTGAAATTTGTCTTTTCATATCTTCGTCGAAAATTCGATTCATCTTTGATTCGTTTAAAATAATCTGAGATTCAAATGAAGCAATAAGAATATTAAGCCTTTCAAGCGCTTGCTTCTCCTGGTTAAGCTCTTTGTCCAGTGAGTCGGCATATGAGGAAATCTTATCGGGCGCATTTTTCGCCGAGTTCAATGCACGTTCGAGCACATTTTCTTTGTTGCTTATTACGCTTTCGCAGAAAAGCTTTCTTACCGCTGTGCAATTTTCTTCATTTAAATCTATATTGTCCGTTACATAGGAATTAAGCTCTTTTTCCGAGCCAAGACAATGGGCGAGAGTGGAGAGCATTACACCGGGCAGTGAAAAACCGCCGATATCAAGCGCAAGTAAGGACACTCTCTCGGGCTGCTGCCATCTGTTCTTGATTAAATCGCAGATTCTGCGCTCTTTCTGTCCTATTGCACCTTCAAAATTCACCGCAAGAATCATATTGTCGCAAACAGGAAGCAAACGGCAGAAAATCTCTTCTTCTCTGTTCTGCATAAGCGTAACAACAATTAATTTATGATACTTCAATATAGAATCAGGCAGTGTAACTTCAACACAATTATATTTTTCTGCTTCACTGAGATCAATTTTGTCAACCTCGGTTTTTCCGTTATCATCAACAAGCAGTATTTGCTTGTTGACGCCGTAAGAAAAATAAATCGGAGTATGAATTATGCCGTTGCCTTTTGGCTGAGTAAATAAATCCTCTTTAAAAATCATTTCGGTTAATTCAGGAAGATTGCATTCTTCTCCGCCGTTTAGCAGCGTTGTAACAAAGCTGTTTTTCAAGCACTTGAGTGCGCCCTCAAGCTGTTCGGTTTCTGAACTGAAATCAATGCCGCAGGGATGTGATTTCAGGAAATCGACAAGTTTTATGTAATTATCTGTTTTCTTTTCCATTTTCACACCTCAACTAATTAATTTTTCCATTTCAGTTTCAAGCTCTGCGTCACTCAGGAGATTTTTATTTCCGTTCGGCTGATTTGCAAGCTTTGCGTACTTCTCAGAATTCCAGAACAGCTTTAATGCAGCTATTCTTCTTTCGGTACAGGGGTGAGTGCCTGCATCTGCATAACATTCTGCTGCCATGCTTTCAATATTATCAATGACGCTTTCCGCATATTTTTGCCATTCATCATCGCTTTTATTTTGATCACTCAGCTTTAGCAACGCTCTGACTGCGCCTGTCAGACTTTTGCAGGCAATCAGCCCTGCACGGTCGGCTGTGTACTCGTTCAGGCGGGACATAAGAAATGTTTCCGACTTTTTGACAATTTCCCTTGCGGCGCTGTTGCATTGATTGTGACCTAATTCATGACCTATGATGAATTCTTTTTCAGAGGAGCTTGTAAGAATATCTTCAAAAAGCACTTTGGAAAGAAAAATATTAACATTATTTCCGTAACCTAACGCTAAGGCATTAATCATATATTCCGGTTTTTCGGTTGTATACTGATAAACAGTAGGTGTTGCGTTGATACCCAATGCCTCTAATGCCGAGAGTGCAGCTTTATAGCTGTCAGACTGCTCCTGATAACTCAATAAATGCATATTCTTATCGTCAAGGGTTACTACAAATTCCATCATAATATCATTCATTTTAACAAGAAACTTTTCGGGTTTGGTCTTAATTTTCTCCAGAAGCAATCTGCTCAGTTCCGAATTCCACTCTCGACAATCCTTATTAACTATGTATTCGGGAACAATAATGCTTGACTCTATCTCTTTAAGATATTTTCCCTTAAAAGTTTTTAAATCGTCATACCTGTATTCGGTATTCAGCTTAAAAGTGTACGGCATTTTATCAATCTCCTTAAAATGTTTTTAAAACAGGGATATCATATTACAAAAGACGGATAAGCTTCGGGTTTTGTAATTAAAAAAAGCTATAACAAAATTCACTGAAGTAATAAGTGAATTTTGCACATATTACAGCTGGCTTTTTGTGTTATTTTGTAGAATATTGTAATCTTATTAGTAATTTTATCATATTAATTATGCGATGTCAATTAAGTTTTTGGATGATATCCAAAAAGTTGGAAAGTATAGCGCATACAAAAATTGCATCTGTCAGCATTTCAGAAAAAAATGAAAACAGACGCAAGTATCATAAGCGAGGTGCAAAAATTTGTTTTATAAATGGTTCTGATAATATAACATTGTCTGATTTTGTGATTACTGAATTTATCTGAAATAAGAGTATTGTGTAACCATGGAATTTGTGCAGACACTGTATGCACAAATTTTTCATCAGCATATGCATCTGCAAATTTGGACATATATTTTGGATTACGCACAGAGCAGCCTTTTGCATAGCAAAATAGGATAAGTAAGATTTGTACAGTTATAATTAAAAAATCATCTCAAAATTTGCTATGCAGGAAACAAATAACAGTATCTGAATACTTTCATTAAACGGCAAATATTTAATGACAGATGCAATATATTGTTACACGTACAATATTGAGTCCTGAAATATAAATAATAAAAGGGGCTGTTCATAGTTTAATACATTTTTCATAGGAAATATTTCATAACAACACCCTTCCGTGCATTTTATATTTTGAGCTGTTACAATATGTTTTTGATACTATTTTTATGATGTAACAGACGGAAACGTTGGGATTATTAGCACCGGTTGAACATTTTGATGCCTGAAATGAGCGTCAAAAGCGGAAAATCAGACCGTGTTCCGTACTAAAATTATATTAAAAAACGGCTTAAACGCAGTGTTTAAGCCGTTTTTGTTTGGCAGAGACATAAGGATGCCTACTGCTCGTAAGGATAATATTAAGACCACACTTAAGTGTGATGTGGGGCGTCAGATATGGATAAGGACATATCATAACCTCATTTATCAAGTCATACAGTGTTTGCAATTTATTCCATTCGGCTTCATCGGCAGGCACAAGTGCGAGTACAAGACTTGTGCTGACCATATTGATAACAAAATTTGTTTTCATTCTTATTGTCTGCGGCTTGTGCGGATGGTCTTTCATTATCTGCAAAAGCCTTATTTCGTTATAAAAAACCTCTGATGTAATACTGTCAAGATTATCGGACGCACTCAAATCGTGAAGAGTCATATGAAGCGTGCTTTTATCAAGCTTTTGACAGAATCATTCGTGTACCGACTGATAGAACTTTTCAATAATTTTAATAATCCTTGTCTTTGTACGGCTGTCAAGGCCGAATACAACTGTATCACCGTAAAACGGTTTAAATGTGTTGTCGGTATTGAACTTTTCATAAACAGAGGTAAATTCCAAGGGTATAAGCATTTATGTTTATGAGCCGAACAGCAAGGTGGCATTGGCATACGCTGAATTTGCAAAAGAGGTGCTTTCGGATGGCAGAAAGAAAGAGCGACTTCGCACTGCTGACACTCAATGACCTTTTCTCTACACAGCAGTAGCGAGAAACTGCAAAGCTTGAAAAGATAAGGAATATTCCGCTTGACCTGATTGACGATTTTCCCGACCACCCTTTCCACATCAGAGATGCGGCGTTCTACGCCTTGTCCTCTGAAAATTATCCTCACAAATATAAGTCTAATTTCTATCAGGAATTACTAAGACAATAAAATAAGCTTAAAAAATCGTCGGTTACTGAAATTCAGTCACCGCCGATTTTCCTTTATTGTTCCGTTATTGTAATATCAGCAATATCCCTCCAATTTTCTTTTCAGCGTTACTTTATCCAGAGTGTACTGCTTTTTTACCGAATCTGCATACTCGGCAAAAGCACGGCACAGGAACGGATGCTCTAAGAAAATTGTGAAGAACGGTGCTTTTAATCGGCTGACGGCAACGCTATTTTCGGAAATAATAATCTGCACATCCAAAAAACTCGGTTCGGGCAAAGGATAAAATCTGTATTTTGTGTTGTCCAAAAGATTTATTATGTTTTTTGTGTGTTCTGCAAATTCCTGAGGAGAATAAGGCGTCGATAGAAATTCCGGATATATTTTTCCGCTAAATAAGTCCTCATCGCTTGGCAAAGGAGCACACTCATGAAAGTGTCCCGACAACAACGCATTCTCAAAAAGGCATTTCATTTGCTTGTAAATATCTTTTGCATCATTTGCCTCGACTAATAATTCAGAGTGGTTAAAGAATTCCGAAAAAAGATTTTCCGGCATTGAGAATACAGTTGGGCAACTGCTTAAAACCGTTATATCGGATGAACCCGATTCAAACAGAGAAAAATCAGCGGTTTTGCATACTCTGATAAGGCGGTGAGCTTTGTCGAGAAGCGTATCAAAGAACTGACGGCACAGATTTATTCTTTCAGGTTCAGTTTCGTATATATAATTTCCGCTTTTGTTTTCCGTGCCGACAACATTGTTGCCGTAAATACATGCGTAGCCGGGGCACAAGAACAGTGTTGTTGAAAAATTTGTGTTTTTCTGTCCGTCGAGGTAAAATGATTCAATTTGTCCCGACGGATAAAGAGGAAGCCAACTGCGAATTGCTTCGCCGATTTCAGTAAGATTTCGTTCGATATTATGAATGATGTGAATTTTCACACCGCTTGTTACACACTGAATCATCAGCGACATCCATTTTTGTTGAAAGGCTTTGTCGGCGATGATCCAATCTATATTTTGGTCGGAAAATAGATATAAATCCTTTTCTTTTCTTTCTATAACATTTCCCAGAAAGCGGAGAACAGCAGTTTGCAAGCCGGTTATTCCGTGATAGAGCGATTGATTGTCGCCTAAAGCCCTTTTGTCTACTACTGTTTCAAAGGACAAAGGAGGTTTTATTATATCAGCAGAAAACGAGCCGATTTGGTCTACCATACCCACAACAAAGGATGAAACCGTGCTGTCATCCGAAAGAAACAGCCAGGAATACAGCTCTTTTTCCCAATCTGTATCGTTATGGAGATTTTCGGGCGATATGTTCATTAATCTTGCAAGATTTGATAGGCGCTTTTGGTCTTTGAACCGACTGTAAAGAACACGGCATATTTTCTCCGTGAGTTTAGAGTTTGATACAGGTGTGCGCAGTCCGTTGCGGAAACGGCTAATATACGATGGGTCAATGCTCAGGAGCTTTCCGAACCGAACATTCGAAAATTCCGCCAAATCAAGTATTGCGGAAAAGCGCTGTCCGAATTTATCGTGGGTATGTAAAACCGTGGGCACTTCTTTGCGGGCTTTTATCGACTCTTCTCCGTCATAAAGCCAACGCATTATTTCGCCTTTGATTTGCTCTGCGGAAAATGAAGCGGAACAGCCGATTTCATTCAAAATATCTTCTGTTTTTCCATTTCCATCCGCAAACGAATAAATAGCCAAAACAATTCTTGTCGCACTTTTTCCGCCGTTTTGCGGTACACGACTTCCTTTACAAATACGGTCAACTGCGGAACGGTCACATCCGATAATACCGGCAATGTCAGTTGGCTTTGCGCCGATTATTTTCATAATTTTGTTTAATCGTTCAGTAAACATAGCCGTCTCCCTTTATTTTTTATCAGGTTATCCCCTTTAGTAAGCTAAACTATAATTTAGCGGCGAAGCCGCCGCAGGCAAATCGAGTGGAAAAATCGGATAGTATTGAAAAAACGGTTGCCCGAATTTTAAGTTGATATATAGGTAACGTTTCGGGACGTCAGGGATGCCGTCCCCTACGGATATAGAGGAAATGTTCTATTTACTATTGTAGCGAGCGACGCCCTCGTCGCTCACGGATAACACTCAAACGTTGTTGTAAGGAATTTGAGCGACGGGGGCGTCGCTCGCTACAGCTATACAATTAACGTTACTAATATATCAAAATTTGTTCAGCAAACAAACTTTTCCAAAAAACACGCATTATTATTAATTCGGAGCGTAGCGACCATTAATTCCGAATTACGCATTCCGAATTACGCATTAAATTATGGTTTATCTCATAAAACAAGCCAAATATCTTAGGTGAAAAAAGAGATAATCATATTTTTTATAATAATAGCACGATTTTCTTATTTAATCAAATAAAATCAATTACTGCCACGCAATTTGTCAATGACAATGCCGTGGCAGTTGTTGTTCCCATAATAAAAGCATGCTACAATTAAACCACAAAAAAGTAGTGCGATTTATATGAAAAAAATCAGATTATCATACGGGTTTTGTTTATTTGCTTGAAATATTTTATAAATCAAAAGCCAATTTTAATGTTGTGCTTTTTGCGGTATAGATAACAAGGTAAATTAAAAGTAGGCGATCGTCTGTCCGTTTTATCCTTCTATTTATAGCTTAGAAATTAAACCCTGCCGTGTACACCCGGCTATACTGCGTATAGCAAATATATTATAACAGAGGAGTGATTTTTATGGTATCCACTAACATTTTAGTAGGTGCCGGATTTATCGGCGTCGGAGCGTTGTTGATTGTATTAGGCATTATAAAGAAAATAAAATGCTCGGGCAGAACCGTCGGAAGAATAATCGGTGTGCGAGAATATCAGGAAACCGACGACGAGGGCTTCAACCACTATTATTATTCGCCCGAATTTGAATATGTGGTGAACGGACAAATTTACCACGGAGAAGGAAATAAAGGTTACTCTAAAAGCAATAAAATCCAAATCGGCGGTAATATCAAAGTGTATTACAATCCCCAAAAACCGAATGAGAGTTTCACCAAAGGCGGTGGGTGTATTATGCCGTTTATAGGCATTATGTTGATAATTGTCGGAGTAATTTTTGTCACTTCGCTAAACGGGTGAAACTATGAGTGATATGTTCTTTTTAGTTGTCGGTATTATACTTGCCGGTATCGGTCTTCTTTTGATTATGGCAAAGGTTATGACTTACATAAAATGCACCGTGCCTATAAATGCAACCGTCGTAAAGCTGGAAAAAGAATATACCTTTTTCCGTGGCGTAGAGCATACTCATTACCGTCCGATTGTGGGGTATGTCGTTGACGGCAAAAGATATACCGAAGAGGCATATTTTCGGACTTATCGAAAAACGAAATATCCGATTGATTCAGAAATGAAAATTTATTATAACCCAAAAAATCCTAAAGAAATGCGATTTGTCGGGCATCTGTTTCCGTTGCCTATGGGACTGGTGTTTCTTTTCGTTGGTGCTGTTTTGATTTGGTGTTTTTTTATTTAAGATCGCATATCAGAAACGAAAGATTTTAAACGAAAGTCACTGTTAGGAGGCGTAATTATGTCAAACAAGATAAATTTTTGTCGTAAATGCGGTAGGCATATTGCAGAGGGAGAAAAATTCTGCAGGAATTGCGGATACAACCTTGGCGTTGCACAAAAGCCGCAAGTGCCGCAAGTGTCGCAAGTACCACAAGTCTCGAGATCAAGGCAGCGGCGCAGCAAAAAGCCGTTAGTCATCACAATTACATCTGTTGTTCTGGTGGCAAGTCTTGCAATAACAGGATTCTGGTATCCCGGCTTCATCAAAAACTATTTTCTTACTCTGGAACCTTCTGTAAAAATGCAAGAGGCAAAGGAAGCGTCTGTGAAAATTCCCGTCAATACAAACGGAAAAGGAACGACAGTCGGCGGCATTGAGGAAAGCGGATATTCCATTCATGTTGAAGACGGCGCATTTCCAAAAGAGGGTACTCTGACAGTTACTCCTTTCGACCAGAAAAAGCTCTCCAATATCAAAAACAAATCTGCTTATGAATTTCTGTCTACGCCAGTAGAAATAAACTGCGACGCTTATTCGGGCGGATTTTTTGCGGAAGATGTGGTTTACACCGTTCCCCTGCCGAAAGAAGCGAAGGATTTGGGCAGGTATGTGTTCGGCTGTATTGACGAAGAAACGGGCGAGGTGCGCTATCTGGAGCCTGACAGCTATGACCTCGAAAACGGCACGATGTCTGTCGTGCTTCCGCATTTCTCAAGCTGGTTCGGCGCAAAGATTACTCAGGAAGAGGAAAAGGAGCGGTTTCTGGATAAGTACAGTATGCAGATCGCAATCCAGGAGTCGGAGCAAAAACGCGCGGCTGCCGAGCTGGAGCCTTACGTCACGGCGAAAGTTAAGGCGCTTGGACTGACTGAACAAGCTACCGCTGACCTTGTTCAGTCAACACTAAATTATATGAGCGGCTGTTTTAAGGACGCAGAAGGCAATAAAGTTGATTGGAAAGAAACGGCAGGCAAGTCCATCACCTCTGTTGCAAGAGGAGTGTACGAAAAAGATCTCGAAACCATGCAAAGCGGTCTGGAGGACACGCTCAACGGTGCGCTGATGCACGTGTGGGATGAGAAAAAATTCAACAACCGACTCGATAAGGTGCTTGATTCGGAATTTGCGGGAGGAGCAGTAGGTACGCTTCTTTCCAGCTCAAACGGAGTTGCCCGAATGGCAGGAAGACTGATGGAGGGCGACGTTAAGGGTGCGGCGGAGGAACTTGGCGGCGTTATGCAGAATGTTCATCCGTCTGTGGAATTATGCACCAAAAGCGCAAATTTGCTGGTTGCTCTCGGAAATACATCCATGGTCAACTGGAAATCAAACATGGTAGACGAGATGTATAATATCTACAAAAACGGTGCGACCGGTTTATTCGGAATCGAGGTAGAACCCCAGAACAAAGAATCGTTCTTAGCGTACTTTAACAACGAATATGGCGGAATATCCGCTTATAGAGGCGTTTCCCGATTTTACAATCTTGACAAAATCGCGGAGGTATGCGAGAGATACGGCTGGGAAGAAAAGACTTACAACGAATTGTCCGAAGAAAAGAAAGCAATATTTAATAAGCGCGCTCAAGACTCTCTTATGGAGTACTTTGAGCTTCGCGCACAGCAGGAGAATCGCGCGGCAGAAATAAAAGAGATGGAGCGCAAGAATATAGAAGAAATGCTCAATCCGTATTACGGCGCACTTAATTCCGGATTTCACAGGAAGTTTTTCGGGGAGAGTTCCTATCGCGATTACAGCATGACCAACAGGCTTGAACGTCTTGTCAATGTGAGAAGATTCATCTCGCAGTACATCGACCAGAAAAAGATTAACTCGAAAAGTAATGAATATAATATGGGCTTTCTTCTGAACAGGTGGGTAATATTGGCTTCTGATAATCCAAAGGACATAGCTATCACCAAATTCTGCAAGCTCCTTAAAAGTATAGATATGCTTAATGAGGATTATGATTTCCCCGAAGTTACCGCCGACGACCTTGAGGGATCCTACACCGGAACAGTCACAGTGAAAGCACTCCGAGTGACGGAAGAGTTGTACAGATGGTATAAGATAGCGCAATTTGCCGGTCAGGACCTTGCTGATGAGGTCAAGGATACCTTCGGCGAAGACTATTCCGGAGATATCGGTGATAAGTCCTACTCCAAGGATGAATGTGACGAAGCCCTTTCCCAGTATGTTGACCAGGTCAAGATTTCTCAGGAAATCAAAATAGAGCGAACAGAAAAAAACGACTTCAAGGTTTGCGGCTGGATTCTTTCGGAGGACGGAAAAATTCCCATGTCAGCGCCGGCAGTTTTCCAAGACTCAACGCTGGTTCTTAAGACCGAGGAGGGTACAACGGAGATAGAAGCCACCATGGTAAACGGCGCTGTATTGCTTGAGGGCGGCGACGCTGTGTTGCTTGTGTCAGAGCAACAGGAGGGAATGACAGTGTCATATCTCGTTGAAATATCGCTCAAAGTTACTAAGCAATAACAGAGGACCGACCATGTATCCTTACATTGAGATTTTCGGCCATGCAGTGCAAAGCTACTACTTATGCGCCGCATTGTCAGGTATCGTCGGCATAGCGCTATCAGCCATATTTCTTCTGAAAAAAAGACAAGGCATATGGGCTGTGATGCTGCCTGTTATTGTGGCTGCGGCTGCACTGATTGGAGCCAGACTGCTGAATTTCATCACGAATCCGAGAGCGTTTTCCGAGGATTTTTCGGTGTGGACTTTGTCATACAGGCAGCTTTCCCTAATGGGCGGACTGATTGCCGGTGTGGCGGTTATCATCGTTTACTGTATTCTTAAAAAAGAAAAAATCGCAGGGATTGCTGACGCTTTTACGATCCCTGCTGCGGCAGGAGTCATACTCTTAAAACTCGGATGCTTTTTGAACGGATGCTGCCACGGAAAACCCACTAACGGACCTTTCGGAATGGTGTTCCCTGCCAATGCGGCAAAATATGACTTTATTAACAGTCTTATTGGCTTGAGTGCAAAATCGCCTGTCGTTCACCCAACGCAGTTATACGAGATTGCAGGCGCTGTGGTTGCAATCACGGTGGCAATTGTTTTGCCGCACATATTCAAAATGAAAGACGGAAGCAGGGCGGCAATCTTTGCGATCTTATTCTCTGCGGCAAGATGGATTATCCTGCCCCTTCGGGAATTGCCGTACGACAGGCAAATCGTCACTATCGTATATCCGTGTATTTATGCGGCAATTATCTGTTTTGCAGGGGGGTTCCTCTTGAAAAACGGATTCGTATGTAAAAAGAAAAAAGATAGAAAAATAAACATATTATGAAAAGAATTATATCAATCATTATATCTTTGCTTATAATTTCTTCCACTATGTTGCTCGTAGCCTGCGGTCAGTCGGAAGATGGCAAAAAGCACGATGAAATCTTCAAAGAGATAACCGATATAAACAGAGCAAATAACGAAAAGCGACTGACATTCATGTCCTCGGATATATATGCCGAGGCGTATGCCTATTTGAAAAGTACACTGGATAGACTTCTCCCCGAGAGTGAATATGAGATATCGCTGGAGCCCGGTTCGCTACTCGGCGACGATCTCAGCGTATTTGCAGATTTTGCGGATAACAGCGAAACAAGGCTTCAATTCTTTTTAAAAGCGAAGGCATACATAAAAGTCGATTTTTGGTCTTACGGCTGGGAAGCGAAGGACTTCGCAAAAAAGTTGATGACTTATCAAATCAGCGGCGAGCTCGCGGCCGACGAATTCAGCAAGGATGTTTTTAAAATGGATGCGGTATCGGGGGAGGCTACCTTCTCGCCGATGCCGGGAGTATAAACACTAATCAAATACAGACAAAATATTCGACGGAGGTAATATCAATGGCAAAATTCTGTATTAACTGCGGAAATCCTATTGAAGAGGAAGATGTGTTCTGTTATAACTGCGGCGCAAAACTCAACTCACCGGAGAGCGTACAGCCTGAACAGGGTCAGACACAGTCCTACGGTGACGCTAATAATCAACCCCCACAGCAACCACCTCAGCCGCAGCAACAACAGCAACAACAACCACAGCAGAAATACATCCCCTATCAGCAGTCGGCTCAGCCCTATCCTCAATACGGCAATCGGAAGCCGCCAAAAAAGAAAAAAACAGCTCTTATTATCTCTCTTGTTATCGTCGGAGTTGTATTGATAGCGGCTGTAGTTGTATTTTTACTCATTTTCTTACCTAAGTTCCAGTACGGTGGAAAAAGACTGCCAAGCGTGACATCCTCTGTTACGGAGAATGTGACCGAAGCTCCCGCCGAAGAGCCGACCGAAGAGCCGACCGAAGAGCCGACCGAAGAGCCGACCGAAGAGCCGACTGAAAAGCCGACTGAAAAGCCAACCGAAAAGCCAACGGAAAAGCCCGTAACCGACCTGCCCTACACTGATAGCCTCGGTAAGATTGAGAACTATGATTTCGCTTGGATATCCGACGCTATGAGCGGAAACCTTGACGGCTCCTTCCTCAGCAAAGACGAGCTTCTCGGAAAGTGGAAAGGCGAATTCATATTTGACGGCATATGGGAGCTTGTCTATGTCACAATAGATACTGACGGAACGGTCACCGTACAGCCTTATAAGATCAACTACGGCGACGGCTGGGAGGACGAGTCGGGCGATCCGTCCTACGATTTCAGCGGTTCCTTCGACATCAACCGGGTATACGGCGATGGCGGCTACGGAAAAATCGATATATATCAATTCATCGAATCCGGCAAGACCCAGTATGGCATAGGCGAGTTAAAAACGAAGAGCGGAAACAAGGCAGAAGTATATCTTGTAAGGCCCTAAATGAGATCGTTTTGTGTAAATTTTGTATCGTATCTACTGCTGAAGCGCTTTATCTGTGGCTTTTCGCAAAAAATGAAAAAACTTTTCGCTTAAAATAAAAAAACATAAGAAAGCATAAAATGAATATTTTTGCAGAAATGTTTCTGCAATTAAAGGAAAACAGCCTTGTAGATAACACTTCTACAAGGCTGTTTTTTATAATTTGTTATGTTTTTTCGGTTACCGTGAGCTTCAACTATCAAATCTTTGCCCGTTGTCTTAATTTTATTAGGAACATACTCAAATAAATCTGTTATATCGCACTCCAGAACTTCGCATATTTTATCTATATGTTCAAGATTTACTCGTACACATAGTTCGTGATACATATCATTTATTGTTGAAGGTCTTATTCCTGTGCGACGAGCTAAATCTGCTTGAGTCATTCTTCGAGCACCAAGCAAAGTAGATAAGTTAATTTTCACCATAATAACGCCCCGATAGTTATTATACTATAGAACGTTATTTAATAACTTTATTTGAGAAAAAATAACAAGTAATAATCTATGCTCATCATATGAATGACGGCTCAATGTTCTCAAATCTTGAGCTTTTCAGAAGTAAGTATTTTTGGAAAGCTCACAAACAAGTCAGCTTTGATACGCTCGACAGGAAAGCTACATATGACATACTTGCCGTTTTGCCGTTTCTGTTGATGAAACAGATAAAAATTCATTCAAGTATCATGAGTTTGTCAACGCCTATGACCCACAGCATTTTTCTGACTTTGTGAGCAGATGCAAGGAACTTTCATTCTACGACACAGGCGTAACTGCAAAATACGGCGATAAGCTGTTGACGCTTTCAACCTGCGAATACACGCACGACAATGGCAGACTTGTCGTTGTGGCGAAAAGGTGCAAGTAAATTATCATAGACAAAGTTGAGAAAGAGTGATATAATTTTAGTAAAATAAGTCGGAAGTTGTAGGAGAAAATTTTTAATGAATATAACAGTTTATCTTGGGGCAAACGAAGGAAATGACCCATGCTTACGAAAAGCAGTTGAGGAATTGGGGGCATGGATTGGAAACAGTGGAAATGCACTTGTTTACGGTGGTTCTAAAGGTGGTTTAATGGGAGCATTGGCAGACAGTGTATTGAAGGCAGGCGGTGATGTTACGGGTGTTGAGCCGAATTTTTTTTATTGAAAATGAGTTTCAACATGATGGACTGACAAAACTGATTGTGACTAAGGATATGTCTGAGAGAAAAAACAAAATGATTGAGTTAGGAGAAGCCTTTATTGCCTTCCCGGGCGGCACGGGAACATTGGAGGAAATTGCAGAGGTAATGTCGAAGGTGTCTTTGAAACATCTGGAGGCACCCTGCATTCTCTACAACCTGAACGGTTACTACGATGATTTGAAAGCACTTCTAAATCATATGATTGAAAAAGGATTATCTTCTAAAGAGCGACAGGAAGGAATCTTTTTTGTTGAAAATCTGGATGATATAAAGCGAATTTTGAGACGGGCATAACTTATGTTTGCACAGTAAAATGGAGTTGCATTAGCGAAAGACAGAGCACGATCAATTCCGGTTTATCAAACTAAATAACATTATAAAAACTCTGATTGGAGAAACGCCAGTCAGAGTTTTTATTTTGCGTTAAACAATTTTTGAAGGGAGGTAATAATTTGCCAGATATAAAAACAAAAAAGGATAATAAGTGTCGGCGTGAGTTCGTTAATTTCGGTCATTTCACGCAGAGTTCGGAGTAAAAGCCTTAAATCCGTTGTTTTCTGCTTGGCTTCCTCTAAGGTCTGTCTGCTGTCGGCAACCTCCTGCGTTAGTACTTTCTGCTCCTTCTCATAGCTTTGAAGCATTTTAGAAAAGCGTTCATCGGAGAGTATTAGCGAATTTATGAGTCACTAATAAATTTCATAGTTATATGATACATGAAAATTTTCACACAATTAAGCATACTTGATTAAATGCTTGTTGCTATCAAATCAACAACGAATTTGTCTTTATTTAATTTTATTTAATTTTCAAGAATATTGAAAAACAAATTAAAATATGGTATAATCGACATATGTCGGAAAGGAGTGACGGTATGCCAAGACCACAGAGATGTAGGCGAGTTTGTTCGGAACCGCAGTTTCTTTGTTTTTTCCCGGGTGGTGTAGAACAGCCGGAAGAAAATGTACTTACTGTAGACGAATATGAGGTAATTCGTTTAGTTGACTATGAGAAAAAAAGTCATGAGCAATGTGCCGCAGCGATGGAAATTTCCAGAACAACGGTTACAGAAATATACGAAAAAGCCCGATATAAAATTGCCGAATGTTTGGTTCAAGGCAAACAACTCAGTATAAACGGAGGCAATTACCAAATCTGCCCCGGACAGAGAAGTTGCTTTGGTAAGCCGTGTAGAAAAGAAAGAATACTATCAGAAAAAGGAGAACATACGATGAGGATTGCAGTAACATATGAAAACGGCGAAATTTTTCAGCACTTTGGTCACACGAAGAAATTCAAAGTCTATGATATTGAAGACGGTGAGATTTTATCTTCTCGGGTTGTTGACTCTGAAGGCTTCGGTCACGGCGCATTGGCAGAATTTCTATTTAACAACGGAATTGATGTATTGATTTGCGGAGGCATCGGAGGCGGTGCTCAGACCGCTCTTAGAAGTGCCGGAATTAAATTATACGCAGGCGTCTCAGGCAGTGCCGATGATGCGGTACAATCACTGCTGGACGGAAAGCTTAACTATAATCCAAATGTTATGTGCAATCACCACGGCCATGAAGAAGGCCATAGCTGTGGAAATAAAGGGTGTCATTGATGGAAATAGAAGCAACTCTTACAAAGTTACCGTTTTGGGATAATTTATCGGAACAAGAAAGAACATTAACAAAATGTGGAGCAACGCACCGTACTTATGAGAAAGGCGTTTACATTTTTGATTACAGCGATTCCTGCATGGGTATGGTGTATATTCAAAAAGGCTCTATTCGTGTTTTTATCACTTCCGAAGAAGGGAGGGAAGTCACTCTCTTTCATATATCTGAGGGCGACTGTTGTGTATTCTCGTCTGCCTGTGTCATCGGTGGCGTCACTCTTGATGTACAGATGGTTGCAGAAAGTGAAGTAGAATTATTGGCAATTCACGCCGGAACTGTCGCAAAGTTGATGGAGTCTAATATTCATTTCAAATGTTTTATTTATGAATTGGCTGCTAAACGGTATTCAACCGTAGTTTGGGTTATGCAACAAATACTCTTTGCTCATTTTGATGAACGAATGGCAAGATTTCTTTTATCCCGATATGAAAAAACAGGTGACAGCACCATTCGCATGACGCAGGAGGCGATGGCGCAGGAGGTCAATTCCGCCCGTGAGGTTGTTGCACGAATGCTCAGGCAGTTTGAATCAGACGGATTGATTGAACTGAACCGTGGAATTGTTATACTCAAAAATATAGAATTACTAAAAAATATTGCCGAATGAGACTCAGTTACAGAAACGGAATGCTCTTGCAAGTATAATAGAAATACAAACAAATAATATTACTTCCAAGGAGGATTTCAATATGTCTGAACTGAAAATTACAAAAGAAAACATTGAGCAGGTGTTAAGAAGCGATATTCCTGTGCTGATTGACTTTTGGGCGACTTGGTGCGGTCCTTGCCGCATGATGTCGTCGGTGGTTGCAGAACTTGCGGATGAATATCAAGGCAAAGCAATTATAGGTAAGGTCAATGTTGATGAAGAACCTGAACTGGCGGCTTCCTTCTCAGTTGCAAGCATTCCTATGTTTGTTGTTATGAAAGGCGGAAAAATAGCAAATACGAAGATAGGTGCTATGCCAAAAGCAAATCTGGAGGCGATGTTAAAATGAGTTTTATGAACCTTTTCAAACGTCCGGACATTAATAAAGGTGTGGAAGATTGGATTACGGGCAAAGATGCTGTTCTGTTAGATGTAAGAACGGTTGATGAGTACCGTCAAGGTCATATCGATGGGAGTTTAAATATACCTTTACAAAATATTCATGCTGTGAAAAACAATATTCCCGATTTGGACAAGCCTATTTATGTTCATTGTCTCAGCGGTGCCCGAAGCGCACAGGCAACTTCTGTTCTGAAATCAATGGGATATACCAATGTGACCGATATCGGCGGTATCAATTCTTACCGTGGAAAGGTGGTGAAATGATACGATGAAAGTTGTTATTGTCGGCGGAGTTGCCGGAGGTGCTACTGCCGCGACCCGTATCAGAAGATTAGATGAACACGCTCAAATTACGGTTTTTGAGCGCTCCGGCTATATTTCTTATGCAAACTGTGGCTTGCCGTATTATATAGGAGAAGTCATAGAAGATCCGGAAGAACTGACTTTGCAAACACCGGAGAGTTTCCAAACCCGTTTCCGCATTAATGTTAAGGTAAGGCATGAAGTTATAGACATTGACGTAAAACGCAAGACTGTCATCGTCCGTAATCTTGACACCGGCGAAGAATTTGAAGAAGGCTACGATAAACTGATTCTTTCTCCCGGTGCAAAGCCAATACTACCTGATTTGCCCGGAATAGACAGCAAGAACCTGTTTTCTCTTCGCACCGTAGAAGATACTTTCCGTATTCGTCGGTTTGCAGAAGAACATAAGCCCAAAACAGCAGTAATGGTAGGCGGCGGATTTATCGGTTTGGAGGTTGCTGAGAACCTTTGTGAACTCGGCGTTAAAGTGACCGTGATTCAGCGTGGCAATCAACTGCTTAATACATTAGATTATGATATGGCTACTCTTGTTCACAGTAAACTCCGTTCTAAGGGAATTGACTTGAAAATTGGCGGAAATGTTGTCGCTTTTGAAGAAACTGAAACGGGGCTTAATGTTTTATTAGAGAATGAGCAGCCTATTGGGACGGATATGGTACTGTTGGCGATTGGGGTCAGTCCGGAAAATACACTTGCAAAAAAAGCCGGTCTGGAGCTGGGATTGAAGGGCGCTATTGCCGTAAATGATAAGATGGAGACCTCTGTGTCAGATATTTATGCTGTGGGCGATGCAGTACAAATCAAGCATATAGTTACAGGGAACGATGCTGTTATTGCTCTTGCAGGTCCTGCAAACAAACAGGGCAGGATTGCAGCGGATAACATATGCGGTCTTGACAGTCATTATAAAGGCTCGTTGGGGTCTTCCGTAATTAAACTGTTCGATATGACTGCCGCCGTCACAGGACTGACTGAAAAAGCTGCTAATATTTCAGGGATTCCCTATGACAAAATTGTTCTCTCTCCTGCCTCTCACGCAGGCTATTATCCCGGAGCGAAAACAATGACCATGAAGGTTGTTTATGAAAAGGAAACCTTAAAGCTTTTGGGCGCGCAGATTGTAGGATATGACGGGGTAGATAAGCGGATAGATGTATTAGCAACCGCAATAAGCGTCGGTATGAAAGCAAATGGGCTAAAGGATTTAGACCTTGCATATGCACCGCCTTATTCCTCGGCTAAAGACCCGGTTAATATGGCAGGCTTCATGATTGAAAACATTGCAAACGGATTAGTCAAACAGTTTCACTGGGACGAGGTTGCCGATTTGCCGAGAGACGGAAGCGTTACCTTATTGGATACCCGTACCGCTAATGAATATGTACACGGTCATGCTGACGGATTTATCAATATCCCGGTTGACGAGCTGCGTGAGCGTTTAGCTGAAATCGACCGGACAAAACCGTTATATGTTATGTGTCAGAGCGGACTGCGCAGTTATATTTCCTGCCGAATTTTGTCGCAGGAGGGTTACGATTGTTATAATTTCTCCGGCGGCTATCGATTCTACTCGGGAATTATCCGTGAAAAGGCTATGGCTGAACAATCCTATCCCTGCGGCATGGATAAGTAAAGGGGTGACAGTATGCTGAAACGAATATTACCGCTGTTACTTGTATTGGTGATAATGCTCGCCGGTTGCGGAAAATCCGATGCCGATACACCAAACAATACTTATGAAAAGATCACCATGTCAGAGGGACTTGCTCGAATGGAGTCGGACGAAAACTACATTTTGCTTGATGTGCGCCGAGTCGATGAATTTGAAGCGGGACATATCCCCGGTGCAGTTAATCTTCCCAACGAAGAAATCGGTACAGAAGAAATTCCCTCCCTGCCGGACAAAGCACAGACTATTTATATTTATTGCCGAAGCGGGAATCGCAGTAAGCAGGCGGCAGATAAACTTCTGGCGCTGGGATATACGAACTTAATCGAATTCGGCGGCATAATTGATTATACCGGCGAACTGGAATACGGAAAATAAAGGAGGCAAAGACAGATTCTGTTAAAGCGGTATTGAATAGCGTTGCTCAGCGCAAAGCAGATGAAGAAAAAGCTGCTTTGCAAATTGCAGAAGCTACCGAAAAGGACGGTCTCTACCGCTTGATGAAGGCTGTTGCCAAATCTGAACGATTGGTGGCGGAGGACATAATGCGTGAGGCAGGATATATGCTTCCCCAAAGCAATAACGCTCATGAACTTTTGGAAGAACTTATTGCGAAGTCGCCTGACGGATTTCCTGTGGAAACTGCAAAAAAACTACTTAATATGATTCCGAATAATGAAAATGAAAAGAAAGAGGTAAAAGCTATGAAAAAATGGGTTTGTTCCGTATGCGGATATGTACACGAGGGTGACACTCCTCCTGAAAAGTGTCCTGTTTGCAAGCAGCCTGCCGAAAAGTTTAATCTTGTAGAGGAAGAAAAGAAAAATCCTTATGCAGGGACGCAAACCGAAAAGAATTTGGAAACAGCGTTTGCGGGTGAGTCTCAGGCTCGTAATAAATATACCTACTTTGCTTCCGTTGCCAAAAAGGAAGGCTACGAGCAAATGGCTGCATTGTTTCTGAAAACCGCTGACAATGAAAAAGAACACGCTAAAATGTGGTTCAAAGAGCTGAACGGCCTTGGTGATACAGCTGACAATTTACTGTCGGCTGCTGAAGGCGAGAACTACGAGTGGACAGATATGTACGATGGCTTTGCTAAGACTGCTGAAGCAGAAGGATTTCCGGAGCTTGCTGCTAAGTTCCGCATGGTTGCCGCTATTGAAAAACATCATGAGGAACGCTACCGTACACTGCTTCACAATCTGGAAACAGCACAGGTTTTTGAAAAGAGTGAAGTAAAGGTTTGGGAATGCCGCAACTGCGGACATATAGTTGTGGGAATCAAAGCCCCCGAAGTATGCCCTGTTTGCGCTCATCCGCAGGCTTACTTTGAGGTGAATTCTGAGAACTACTGATCATAGCGCTTTAACGAAATAAAGATACTCTATATTAAAATACGGTGTAACCTTAATTTTGAGGCTACACCGTATTTTTGCCGAAATATTATCTGTAAATTATTGTTATGCATATATTAAATCCGTATTTATAATCTCCATCACACGATTATGGATATTGTTCATTTGATGCATCCACAGCATTTGATTTTCGGCTTTGAGTTGTTCGGTTACATTTTCATTTTCGGCAAGCTCTTTTACTATCAGAATAAACATTTCTTCTGCTTGCTTGTCAATATCGGTAAGGTAACTGTTTAACTTTCCGCTCGTTAGCAAATTAATATACAATACTTTGTGATTTTGCTTTAGATAGCGCTTGTGCCGCTGACCCCACATTCCGATTGGCTTTGTTTCTTTTTCGGGTATTTGTAAATTGGGAAGATAATAATCTCCAACCTGTGTGTATATGCCGCCCATTTGCTCAAAATAGTCTTTTCCATAATCTTAAACCTCCGTCGTCTTAATTCTAAATTTCTTAATCGGTGCGTGAGCAAATTTGATGATAAGTTCATCAACTGCATCTGTATATCTTCCGTCTGCAATGAGTTTGTTTCTCAAATTGTTTAGACTGTCGATAATAACGCTGTGCCCATAATCGTCAATCGCTAAGTAATATTTTTGCTTTCGCATACGCTCGACCTCCTTTGTATCTACATTGTAGGGAAACCTTACAGCAGAATACAAAGGAAATAAGCGGAGACAGTAATTATACATCATCCACAAAGACAGAAAGCAGTAACCGAACCTTGCCGATGATACCGCAGGTAAAAAAGATACTTCTTGAACAGAGGGAGCGTCAGATGAAAAACAAAGAATTTCTAAAAGACGCATATATATCAAATGACTATGTTTGTACCTTTGATAACGGTAAGGAGATAACGCCTAATTATCTGACGAAAAAATTTCATACGCTGATTGAGAAGCAAAACGATTTTCCGCAAATCAGATTTCACGATTTGCGACATAGCGTTGCAAGTAATCTGTTGAATGATGGATTTACTACTGTCCAGGTTGCTGAATGGCTGGGACACAGCAGCTCAACAACCACATTAAAATTTTATGCTCACATTGACAAAACTTCAAAATTAGCAATAGCAAACAGCCTGCAAGCGGATTGATTTCTACACTTTTTCTACAACATTTGAAGCCGCTGAAAACGCCAAAGTGGTGGAACTACGGTGGAACTGATGTGAAATTGAAGAATTCAGAAGAAAAACGACAAAATAAAAAATCCTCAAAAACGGCTTGTTTAAGCCATTTTCAAGGGCTTGTAATTGGCAGGGGCAGAAGGATGCTGATTGCTCATAAGGATAACATTATCTAACAGTTTAGGAAAATCTTCAATAATTTTATATACCCACTATTTTGTTACAGTAATAATATCTGAACTTTATTCGCAATAATTGAAATATTATGTCTAATGTGATATAATAATTACATTGTTAGACGAAACAGGAGGGGCGTCTATGAGTTTGAGTAATTTTATTTCTGCAAATCATAAAGAAATAGCCGGATCAAGAACTAAAAACAGATTAACTGTACAAATTAGTTATGCTATTCAATTAATAATGGACTTATACACAACTGATTATTTAGTTCTTATGGATTATATTGAAGATATTTCAATAATTACTAATCCTGACAATCCCTCTGATATTCATCTCTATCAAGTAAAAACAAAATCAACGGACAAGCAATACGCTCTTTCCACGGTGATTAGAGACCAGTGGTACCAGAAGCTTTATGAAAACGCAAAAAAATATAATGAATTTTTAGGAAGTGCGTCTGTAGTATGTAATACCGATATTGTCCATTCGGGTAAAGAAGTTTTTCCTAACGCTAAAACCTCTTTGAAGGGAATTGAAAAAAATAATAACATTAAAAAGCTAAAAGTTGCTATTGCTAGAGACTTAAATATTTCTGAAAATGATGTTGATCTATCTAAATTTTATTTTGTTCGTTCTTTCTTAAGTGTTAAAGGACATAAGAATGAAGTTGAACATGAATTTGAAAACTTTTTATTAGAAAAAGATTCCGAGTTGCAAGTAGCAACGGTAAAATCTATTTATAAACTAATATATGATAAATTAGATGAAAAATTCAATAACGAGATTAATGAGGATTGCTCGGATATTAATGAAATTTTTGATAAAAAAGGAATTGACGGTCGAGAAATTGAATCTATTGTTGCTTGTGGATTAGCTATACAAATTCCCACACCAGATAAATTATTTTCAGAATTTGGGGTAACTGCAATATCAGAAAAAAGAAAATATAGCTCGTTGTATACACAAATTAAAATGGATATGTATTCAAATA